>JAUILJ010000679.1 GCA_030433055.1 Polyangia bacterium | reverse complement strand
GCAGCCTGCCCCTGCCCAGCAGTCACGTGTTCGACCAGGGTGAACGCCTGGTGGATGCCGCACTGGAGGGCCTTGGAGTAGCTCAGGTATTCGCGTTTCTGGCAACCGAGCCGATCCGGGGAAGGAAGCTGTCTCCAATCCTCACGGAATACACGGCGCCCGGCCCGCCGCTCCACGCGCTGGTCAAGCCGGGCCAGGCGAAGGTGGGGCGGATCCGCGCGCTGCTCCACGCGCTACCCGAGATGCTCGGCTTTGATCGCGCCGGGGACAGCTCCAGAATGCCTTCCCGTGGTAAGGTACGTCGGGATGGCTGACCTGTTCCGAGACTCCCCTGCGATGCTCCACAGCATCGATACGCAGGGGCGGATCATGGATGTCAGCGACACCTGGCTGCGCAAGCTGGGTTACACACGAGAAGAGGTCGTCGGGAGAAGATCCACCGAGTTCTTGAGCGAGGAGAGCCAGCGCTACGCTCGCGAGGTCGTGCTGCCAGCGTTCTTCAAGAGCGGAACCTGCGACGTCGAGTACCAGATGGTGCGCAAGGACGGCTCCACCTTCCCCGTGCGTCTGAAGGGCGTCGCGATCTACGACGACCAGGGACAGGTCATCCGCAGCTCCGCGGCGATGGAAGACCTCACGGAGCAACGCGAGCTCGAGCGCCGCATGCGAGAAGCTCAAAAGCTCGAGAGCCTGGGGTTGATGGCGGGCGGCATCGCTCACGACTTCAACAACCTGCTGGTCTCCATCCTGGGCAACGCTCAGATCGCGATGGAGGAGGTCCGCCACCTCCCGGATGCGTTGGCATCGTTGACCGACATCATGACAGCGACGCGACGCGCAGCCGATCTGTGCCGGCAGCTGCTGGCGTACTCAGGCAAGGGTCGCTATCAGGACGAGCTCCTGGACGTCTCCGAGCTGGTGCGCGAGATCGCTCAAGTGCTCGACGTGAGCGTGGGGCGGGATGCGCTGGTCAAGCTCGAGCTGAGCGATGGACTGTGCACGGTTGGCGACGCCACCCAGCTGCGCCAAGTCGTCATGAACCTGGTGCTCAACGCGGGCGAAGCGCTGGAGGGCAATCGCGGCCTCGTCAGCATCTCCACGACGCTGCGCGAGCTCGACGGGGAGCGGGTCGCGCGCAGCTCGAACCTGGCGGCGGCTCCCGGGCTCTACGTTTGCATCGAGGTGTCAGACACGGGCTGCGGGATCCCCGAGGAGAATCGAGACAAAGTCTTCGATCCCTTCTTCACCACCAAGACATCAGGCCACGGACTGGGCTTGGCGGCGGTGCACGGCATCGTGCGCTCTCACAACGGCACCATCACGCTGTACACGGCTGAAGGGCGCGGCACGAGCATCAAGGTCTTTCTCCCCGCGGCAAAAGAAACCAGCGAGAGCATCCGCCGCAAGACGCCGACTTCCTCTCACACCATCCTCGTCGTGGACGACGAAGAGAGCGTGCGCAACACGCTGTCCAGGTTGCTCGGGCGGGCAGGCTATCAGGTCGTGACCGCAGCCAACGGCGAGGAGGCATTGCTGCTGACGCAAGCTCGAGGCGAGGAGTTCGACGCATTCCTGGTGGACGTCTCCATGCCCCAGATGAGCGGGCCCGAAGTGTTCGCGGCTATCCGCAAGCAGCTACCCAAGGCCATCGTGATCCTGATGAGCGGCTACAACCACGTGGACACCGTGCGCGAGGCGTTCAGCAACGGCCTCGCGGGCTTCCTGCAGAAGCCCTTCCTGCTCGACAGCTTCACCGAGATCTTGGAAGTGGCTCGGGGCGACCGCGCTTAGCTCCCTCACCCCCGAAAATCAACGTCAGTGATGGGTCGCGGTGAACAGCAACGATGGCGCCCAGATCTCGTAGTGACCTGAGTCGTCCTGGTTCGACGCGTGAATATGGGACAGGCGCAACAGCCCGCCGAGCCCCCACTCCTGCCCGGTCCAAATCTCGAAGCCAGCCCCCAGGCCAAACATCAGCCCGCTGCGAGTGGTCGGGCTCAGGGTGCAGACGTGACCACCGTGGTCCAGGTTGCAGTGAGCCTCGTTGACCACGACGCCTCCCGAAGCAATTGCCCCTTGGAAATGTAAGCCAGCATGCCGCCACGGGTACCAGTCGACGAACGGACCGAGACCACCAATCGCAGGTTGGAATGTCTCCCGGCGCGAGGACTTACCCCGATCGTAATCCTCATACTGGACCTCCGTGTCTAGCGTCCCCTGCTCACCCCAGAGCATTCCGCCCAACGCGAGGCCAGGCGTTCCCAGGACCGCGCTTCACACGATCAGGCGCACGCCACCCAGATCCGCGAGGTTGTGCGGGAAGCGATCGCCGGGACAGCCGATGAACATGTAGTTCTTGGGCACGTTCAGGTACCCGGACAGCCGCTCGATCAAATCCGGCCCGAATTTGCCCTTGATCGCGATGAAGTCGATGCGGATCTCCGGGTAGATCTCATCGAGCGCCTTGAGCTGCTCCGCGAGGCGCGGCGGGATGTGGCCCTCGTCCTGGTAGACGTGAACCACCTTGAGGTTGTTGGTGTGCTCGTTGTGGAGGACGTACTCGATGGCGCGGCGCAGGTTTGCTGGCCCATCACCTCGGGTGAAGAAGACCATCGCCTGGCTGTTGATGTTCTGGATGTTGCGCGTCGTCCAGCGCGCGATGCGGTCGTTCATCCGCTGGACCTGAGCGTGCAGCGCCTCGCCGATGTACAGGAACACCCGCAGGATGCTCACGCGCAAGAACATGATGCCGACGAACACGAAGGCGCCCGAGAAGTAGGCGGCGAAGATCAGCGCTTGCCGTGGGGATTTGATCAGATTCCCCGCGAGGCCGATCGCCACGGCGGATGCCGCGATGATCACCGTGGGCCAGCTCGCTCGGACGACGCGCGGCAAGCGACCGCGCTTGATCGCGAGCAGGCGATTGCCCAGTGCGAAGAGCAGCATCACGCCGAGAAACGAAATCGTGTACACGCCGGCCAGCGTGCCCACGTCTCCCATGGTGATGAACAGAATCGAGCAGCACAGCAGGAAGAACGACAGGATGATCCAGTGGGGCGTGCGGAAGCGCTTGTTCTCGATGAGCAACGCCTGCGGCAGACAGCGATCGAGGGCCATGCGGCGCACCAAGCCGGTCACGCCCACGTAGCTGGTAAGCACCGCACCGGACAGCACCAACACCGCGTCGATGCTGACCCACGTCGCGAGCCATGAGCCGACGGAGCGTGTACCCATCTCGCTCAGCAGCGCGTTTTCGTACTTCCCAAACGAATCCGTCGGCAGCATCGAGAGCGCCAGCAGGCAGATCAGCGGATTGAACACGAACACCGCGACCCACATGTTGCGCAGCGTCTTGACGAATACCCCTGGCTCCTGCTCTTCGATGAAGTTCGCGGAGCTCTCGAAGCCGCTGATTCCGAGCATGCCCGCCGCGAAGCCAAAGAACAGTGCCTTGGCCATGCCTTGCGGCGGTGGATGCTTCCAGTTCTCGACCAGCTGGCTGAAGCCGTCGACGTACGCGTAGCGAGCGGCCGCCAGCGTGAGGAAGATCAGCGTGCCGATGTGCAGCACGAAGATCACCAGCGCCACAGCGGCGCTCTCGGTGATCCCGATGATGTTGAGCACCGCGAAGATGCCAAGCAGCACCACCGTGGCGAGCATGATGGGCACCGCGTGGAACACGTGGTGCGCGTAGTGAATCGCTTCGTTGGCGCTGATCACTGCCGTCGCCACATAGGAGAGCAGCGTCAGGCAGGCCGCGATGGATGCCTTGCCCTTGCTGGTCGTGTTGAGCAGCACGTTGTATGCGCCACCGTTCAACGGCAGGGCGGAGCCGACCTCGGCGTAGATGCGCCGAAACAGGTAGAGCACCAGCCCCACGGTCGCTAGGGCGATGGGCGCGTACACACCAGCGGCCAGGGTGCACAGCGCGGCCACGTAAAGAACACTGGAGGTGATGTCGTTTCCGCAAATCGCCGTGGCGCGCCACTGGCCGAGCTTGTGGGCGACGTGGTGCTGTGCGTAGCCCACCGAAGGAAGCGCTGCTTCCAGATCGGTGATGTTCGTCGCATTGCCCCAGCCCGCGAAGACCCACGGCGGCGCCGAGGAGTCGGGGCCGCTCGGAAGCTTGGGCGCCGAGTCCGCAGTGTCGGGGGGTGTTGGGGAAGGCGGATTCGAGCCACTTGGGCCAGAATCCGGTTGCTCGTCAGCCATACCGGGCCAACACCCTAGCGACCGCAGAGGAGACTAGCCACCCCCGAATTTCCAACGCTTATCAGCGGCAGAGTCCCGCCGCACGGCAGGCTCGAGCGGAAACCCCACAAACGAAGCGTCTAGCGGTCGTCGAAGCCGAAACGGCCGGGCCCGAGCGGCACGATCAGGGCGGGCGGCCAGAGGTCGATGCCCCAAGCCATCTGAAACAGGTGCACTTCGACCCCTTCGGTGAGCCCCACCTTCACTCCGACGATCGCCGTCTCGAGTTGAACGCCGGTTCCTCCAGAGGTGAACGACGCACCCAGCACCAGGCCGCGGTAGTCCTTGCCAATCGCGACCGATGGCAGGTCCGCGTGGAGATCGCACTCCCGCAACATGTAGTCGACGAACGTGTTGCTGTTGGGTCCGGGCCAAGCTCGGTAGATGTCCCGGTCTGGATAGCGCGGCACTTCGCGACGCAAGCAGCGAATCGCTTCCGCGGCTTCGTTTCCGTGCCACAGCGCGTGTATCCTCACGTCGCCACCGCCAGCGGCGTAGTCTTCGAGCGGATCCACCCGGTGCCAGCGTACGACCCCGAGCGGTGGCGTCGGGGTCCCTGCGGCGACCTCGTAGCGCTCCCAGTCCCCTCCCCGCTCGCGATACGCGAGCCACGGGTGACGAGCGACGGCAGACACTGGCTCCGGCAGCGCGGCGCTGAGCAGCAGCACGTGGTCTCGGTCGTCGGCGGGCACCTGGACGGGGTGCTGCGCGGCCACGCAGCCGCTCACGAGCAAACCCACGCACCCGACGAGCGCGGTGGAC
>JAUILJ010000678.1 GCA_030433055.1 Polyangia bacterium | reverse complement strand
GCTGGGGAGGGGACTCGAACCCCTAACCGCCTGTTTACAAAACAGGTGCTCTACCAATTGAGCTACTCCAGCGAAGGAGCTTGGCGAGCCGGCCCGGCCCTTCTAGAGGGCTGGAGAGACCAGGGCTAGCAGCGATTTGGGCGAATGCCTGACCACTGCTGAAACTGCCGCTCTGACTGAACCTCCGTGATGAACTTTAGGTCTTAAGAGTAAGGGCGTTGCCCTTGGGGTGAGAGAAGCGCCGAAGGTCGAACAACGTGCGACCTGACTTTTTGGAGATGGGTCCCGCTGCGTGCGGGCTAGCGAAACCCGGGGGGGGCGATGCAGCCGTGTGGCGAACCGCCTAGAAGCAAAGTGGCCAAAGAGCCGATGCGCAAAAACCGGACACCTCACCGCAGCCTCCCTCCGAACCTCCTGAAAACCAGGAGAATGGAGAGAAGATATGTAGACGAGGGCCCGACGAACCGGGGCTTGGTAGCGCCGAGCTTTTGACCTGTCAAGCACAATTCGTACCCGCTCCCGGGGGTGGGAGAAACAACGGGATTCTCAGTACTTGCGCCAGACTTTCGGAGCGCGATTTGAGAGGTTGTGCGGGGCTGGCACCACTATCCCACGACGTGCGCGTGGCCGCCTGTCGGCATCAGCACGCCGTCACGGTGCGGCGGCAGTCTTAGCACGGGCCGCCAAATCATCCAGGGCGGCCTGGAGCTGCGCACGGGTGTACGGAAGCGCGTCCAGTGCCTTCTGCTCTCGCTTGATGGCTTGCTGGAGCTCAGCCTTCGCGCCTCGGGCCCGATCGACCCACGCGCTGTGCTCCCCGGTTCGCGCCGCCATGCTCAGCGTGTGCTCCATCAGCTGGAGGCCCTTCTTGAGCAGCACCGAGTAACGTAACCGCATCGCGCCCTCGAAGAGCTGCCTGCGTTCCTCGGTGTCAGCGCTCTTTGGCGTGGGGACCTTCATCAGGTCCTCGTGCAGGCGCTTGTACAGCTCCCCCACGCGGAAGCCGGCCATCGCCGACCAATGAGCATCGTAGGCTCGCATCGTGTCCGAGTAGGCGCTCTGCGCATCCAGCAACAGCTGGCAGCGCTGCTCCAGCACCTGGCCAAAGTTCGCGGGCGCGGGCGAGAAGGTGATCGCCTCCCCGCGCACCCGACGGATCTCCCCGAGGGCATAGTAGAGCTGAGCAAACTCACTGGGGAGCCGCCCCGCGCGGTCTAGCTGGGACGCCTCGACGACGCCCCTCGCCCGCTCGACCTGATACGACGCGCGCTCCACGTCGCCCGCCTGGAGCAGCGCGAGCGCCAGCGCGCTGCGCAGGGTCGCCACCTCGAATGGGTTTGGGTCAGAGATCCTGCTCAGGCCAAGATCCGCGAGCTTCCCGCCGTCTTCCCAGCGCTCGAGGTAGCCCGACAGCCGCACGCTGCGCACGAGAGCGTCACGCACCAGCTCTGACTTCGGGAACTCCGAGAGCACGCGCCGATAGCTCTCGTACGCTGCTTCCAGATCGCCCGCGGAGTCTCGAGCATGCCCAGCGTTGAACAGCGCGTGCGGCGCGAGCTTGCCGCGCGGCTCGAGGCGATACACTCTGGCAAATTTCTCCGCGGCAATCTTGAAATGGCCCGCATCGAACTCTCGCTTTGCCTCCGCGAAGAGCGCGCTGAGGGAGGTCGCGTCAGCGGGAGTGATCACCTGACGTTCCACCGTCACTCGCTCGGGGCCAGTCGTTTCCGCGGGGCTACGAGCCTGCTGCTCTACCGCGCCACCTCCGCAGGCTATGGCGAGGAGCGCACACCCACCGCCCAAAGAGCGAGTGAAGCATCGCATTACAGTCGTCGGTCGAGCATTGCGCATGAGTCGTTCAGTGTTCCAAGTTTCGACGTTGTTCCCCAGCGTGGCACGGCTGACAGCCGTCGCACCTCACCCCCACCCCCACCTACACAGCGCCCAGGGAGCGCGAAAAGACCTGAGCAGATGTTTCGGAGAGCTCCGGCGTGTCATCTTGCTGCAGCGCTAATTACGGCCACTCACTCAACTTTCTGGAGGGTAGCGGCTTCTCTTGATCTGCTCTGGAAGTGTCCCTTACCGTGACAATTGGGTGGCCGGCCGGCTACGTCGACCGGATCCCTTGGGTGACAGCGGGGAGAGGAAATCGATGGATCGAGAAGAAGGACGCCTGGAGAACCTGGAGATGGAGCACCGCGAGCTCGAGAAGCAGCTGCAGCGCCTCGAGCGTCGGGGTCACCTGACCCCCCAGGAACAGATGGAAGCGACCAACCTGAAGAAGGAAAAGCTGCTTAAGAAGGACGCGATCTTCGCCATCCGAAACGGCTGAGACGGCCGTGCTTATTCGCGCCTCACCAGGCGTGACCACGATTAAACGTAAACGAGGCGCTGGGGATCCAGCGCCTCGTCGTTTTTATCAGCCCGATAGCTCGAGCCGGTGATCAGCCAGTGTCTGAGTAGAGCCGCGCTCTCAGAGCACGACGCACTCCCCGGACTGACACGTCTCCCCCTCGGCGCACGCGGGGCTACAGCCGCTGTCGTCTTCCACGGGTACCGTGGTCTCTTTCACGGTCGAACTCGATCCTTCGAAGCTCTCTGCGCCGCCGTACACGTCCTTGTTGAGGTCGGTGAGAGACTCCTCCAGCCGCGTCTTTTCCGGAGCCTGCAAGCCGCCGGGATGCTCCTGCTCGATCGCCTTCGCCACCGCGAGCCAGTGCCGCGCATCTGCGCGGAAACCGAGGCGGTAGTCGGTCATTCCGCGAAGGTACGCGTACCGAGCCTGATCCTCGAGCGAGAGCGAATCGCGATCGGCTTCGAGGTTGCGCCAGATGGCGAGCGCGCGCTCGTAGTCCTTGTCTTGGGAATAGAGCCGCTCGCCGCGGTTCAGGTCCTCGCGATAGGTGGCGCAAGAACACAGTCCGAGCGCTAGGGCACAAGCAATCCAGGTGCGCAGCATGGGCGGGTGAGAGGTTACCAGGGGAAACCCATGAAGGGTCAAGTCGAGACAGAGGGCGGCGTCATGAGCCGTGAACCCGGCGATAAAGCAGCCGAAAAACCGGAAGTTCGTCCTCGATGGCTTTTCGCTCCCGAGGGCTCCTGGCGCCAAACGGGTTGTCAGCGACGCGCGGCCCACCTGGCGCTGGCGTCAGTTTGGGCACCGCGTCCAGCAGGCGCTGGTACGCGTCGGCGCGCTCCTCGACGTCGGTTTGGACGAACAGCTCCCCATCCGGGACCAGGGCGCGCACCACCTGTTCGATGATTTCGTCGCGCACCACCAGGCGCTTCTGGTGGCGCTTCTTCCACCAGGGATCTGGAAAGTGGATGTAGACGCGACTCAACGAGGCAGCGGTGAAACGCGGGAGCGCCGCGGCGACGTCCTCCGCAAATACGCGGGCGCGATCAGCGAAACCACGCTTCTTCAGGCGTTCATCCACGACGGTGGCCCATTTGAGCTTCACCTCGAGACCCAGGATGCGGGCGGCAGGATCGTTCTCGACGCGTTCCACCATGAACCAACCGCGGCCTGGGCCGATCTCGAGCTCCACGGGTTGTTCGACGCCAAGCAGTGACCGCGGATCGACAGAGTCGCCTTCGGGCAGGCGGGGAGCGTGCTCGTAAGGATAGTTGCGCATGACAGGGCCTAACAGTCGCCGAACGCATCACGCGTGCGCCGGCGGCGCCGCCACTACCACAACCGCGCGCGTTCGCCACGTGCTCAACACAGGCTGGGTTCGAATGCCGCATTGCTCGAAAGCAGTGACTTTTGCCAACCGTAAGTTCTAGACTGCAAACGGTCTGTCACGGCCACCCCATGAGGCTAGCGCCCGGTTGGTCCTGATCGCTCCCGAAGCTCGACTGCATCCGACGCAGTGGAGTGCTGTAGGAGCAAACCCCAAGGTACGTCGAGCGTTTGGTCCGAGGCCGAGCACCGATACGCGGTGAAGCGCCCTAGGCGCGCTTCTCCCCCAAACCCGCGACCCACATGAGGTCGCAGCACACGAGAGGAAACCAGCGAACGATGGGACTCGAGCGGATTCGAAGGGTGTCACCCGTGATGCCAGTGACTCCCCGACGCATCTACGATGCCTGGCTCTCCTCGGAGGAACACACCGCGTTCACTGGATCGCCTGCGGAAGTCTCGTCACGCAAAGGTGGCAAGTTCACCGCACACGACGGCTACATCGTGGGCGCGAACGTGGAGCTCGAACGAGGCAAGCGTATCGTCCAGACGTGGCGCACCCGCGATTTCCCCGAGGACGCGGATGACTCACAGCTCGAGATCAGCTTCCTGCAGAGCGAGTCAGGCACCCGCATCGTGATCAACCACGGCGGGATCCCCGAGGGGCAAGGTGAGCGCTACCACGCCGGCTGGGGCAAGAACTACTTCAAGCCGATGTCGCGGTATTTCCTGAACCAGCGCGAATCTCCGGAGGTTCTGCAGCGCGCCGCGCGCTCGGCGGCGCTGAAAGCGGAAGCCAGCGAGGCCGCTCCACCCGCGGAACAGCCGGAACCCAAGGTTGAATCCTCCCGGAAACTGCCCACCCCGAAGGCAGCTGCAGCCAGCAAGGCCACCAAGGCTCCCGCCCCCGCGAAGTCAGCAACTCGGCGCAAGAGCCCGAGTTCCAGCGACGAAGCCCCGCGCTCGACCCGGCCCCGCGCCAAGCCCAAGGCCACCACCAGCGCCACCAAGAAGCCCCGTCGCGCGGCCCCCGCCCCCGCAGCAAAAACGACTGCAAAGTCCAAGACGCGGAAACCGGCCAAGCGCAAGAGCGGCTGAAGTGCAGGGCACACCCCAGGCGGCGGCGCGGCTGAGTTGCGCCTGAAGCCAGCTACGACGGCGCACGATCCGGCCCGGACACCCGTCACAGTTCTGCTATACCGCCGAGCGCGATGCGCCGAACGGTACTCGGAAAGACAGGGCTGAAGATCAGCTCGCTGGGGCTCGGAACTTGGGGCCTGTCTGGCGATGCTTATGGTTCGGTCGGCGAAGAGGACCAGGACCGCGTCATCGAACGGGCGCGAGCCCTCGGGATCTCCC
>JAUILJ010000677.1 GCA_030433055.1 Polyangia bacterium | reverse complement strand
CCGCCCGGCGCCAGCGCATCGGGGTGAAGCTCACGACGGTCGAGAAGAAGGTACTCAAGAAGCAGCTGCGCGCGGTCGGTCGTATCACCTACGACGAGACACGCATCGTCGACGTGACGGTGAAGTTCAAGGGCTTCATCCAGCAGCTATTCGCTGACTCCACCGGCAAGCGCGTGAAGAAGGGGCACTCCCTGTTCACGATCTACAGTCCGGAGATCTATCAGGCGCAGCAGGACCTGATCATCGCCAGGAAGAGCACCCAGGCGTTCGGCGGCGACGCAGGGCTCCTGGGCAGCCATGCGACTGCCGGTATGGAGGAGGCTGCCAAGCAGCGCCTGCGCCTGCTCGACGTGCCGCGCTCCACCATCAAGCGTGTGATGAAGCGCGGTGAACCGATGCGCTACGTGCCCATCGTCAGTCCTGCGAGCGGCTACATCGTGGAGAAGAACGTGTTCGAAGGCTCCTCCGTGGAGCCTGGCATGCGCTTGATGCGCATCGCGGACCTCGACAAGGTATGGATCGACACCGAGCTCTACGAAGCAGAGCTGCCGCTGGTGAAGGTGGGCGCGACTGCACTCGTCACGTTGCCTTACCTCCCCGACAAGAAGTTCGAGGGCAAGGTCAGCTTCATCTACCCGTATCTCTCCAGCAGCACTCGCACCGGCAAGGTGCGTATAGAGCTGAAGAATACAGACGTAGAGCTCAAGCCAGACATGTACGCCAACGTGGAGCTCTCCGTGGACCGCGGGGAGCACGTCGTCGTACCCGTTTCCGCAGTGATTTACGCCGGGCCGAGGCGCTTGGTGTTCCTCGACCTGGGCGAGGGGCGGCTCAAGCCCCAAGAGGTGCGCGTCGGAATGAAGACGGGTGACGAATACGAGGTGCTCGAAGGCCTGAAGGAGGGCGACCGCGTGGTCAGCAGCGGCAACTTCCTGATCGCCGCCGAGAGCCGTCTGAAGAGCGCCGAGGGCCACTGGTGATGCACAGCACCGACAAGATCGGTGTAGTGGGTCACCTGATCGCGGCTTGCGCCAGGCACCGTTGGTTCGTCATCTTCGGGGTCGCGGCGCTCGCGATCTGGGGTGTCATATCCATGCGGAATGGCCCGCTGGATGCGATACCGGACCTCTCGGATGCTCAGGTCATCGTCTTCACAGAGTGGCCGGGGCGCAGCCCTGATCTGGTGGAGGACCAGATCACCTATCCGATCTCATCGACGCTGCTCGCCGCGCCAAAGGTCAAGGCAGTGCGTGGGCAGTCATTCTTCGGCCTCTCCTTCGTCTACGTGGTGTTCGAGGACGGCACTGACATCTACTGGGCGCGCTCCCGAGTGATGGAGTACCTGAACACCGCCCAGTCGAAGCTGCCTGACGGGGTGACACCGAGCATCGGCCCAGACGCGACCGGAGCTGGCTGGGTGTACCAGTACGCGTTGGTCGATTACTCGGGGAAACACGATCTGTCGGAGCTGCGAAGCCTGCAGGATTGGAATATCCGCTTCGCGCTGGAGAGCGTACCCGGGGTCGCCGAGGTGGCTTCCGTCGGGGGATTCGTCAAGCAATACCAGGTCAACGTCGACCCGAACAAGCTGCGCACCTACGACATCCCCATCAACCGCGTGATCTCGGCAGTACGCGACGCCAATCAGGAGGTCGGCGGCCGCACGATCGAGATCGCGGGGCACGAACAGATGATCCGTGGGCGCGGCTACGTCAAGCGCCTCTCGGATCTGGAGAGCATCGCCCTCAAGGTGAGAGACGACGGAACGCCGGTCACCCTCGCCGATGTAGCCGAGGTGCAGCTGGGACCGGAGATGCGTCGTGGCGTCGCGGAGCTGAACGGTCAGGGAGAGACCGTGGGGGGCATCGTCGTGATGCGCTACGGCGAGAACGCGCTGAACGTCATCGACCGCGTCGAGGAGCGCATGGCCGAGATCAAGCAAGGGCTCCCGGAGGGAGTCCAGCTCGAGGTCACCTACGACCGCTCCGGGTTGATCCGGGAGTCGATCTCCACCCTGCGCCACACGCTCCTCGAAGAGATGCTGGTGGTGAGCATCGTGATCTTCCTGTTTCTGCTCCACGCACGCAGCGCGCTGATCCCGGTGCTGACATTGCCCCTCGGCGTGCTGCTCGCGTTCATCCCGATGTACTACCAGGGGCTCACCATCAGCATCATGAGCCTCGGCGGCATCGCGGTCGCGATCGGCGCGATGGTGGACGCCTCGATCATCTTGATCGAGAACATCCACAAACGCCTGGAGGTTTGGCAGGAGGAAGGGGGGGAGGAGACCCGCGTCGAAGTCATCGTGAAGGCGATGCAAGAGGTCGGGCCGAGCGTCTTCTTCTCGCTGTTGATCATCACCGTGAGCTTTCTCCCTGTGTTTACCCTCGAGGCCACCGAGGGGCGCATGTTCAAGCCGCTGGCCTTCACCAAGACCTACTCCATGGGCTTTGCCGCGATCCTCGCGGTAACAGTGACCCCGGCGCTGGCGGTGCTGCTGATCAAGGGCAAGATCCGTGGCGAACACAGCAATCCGGTGAATCGCTGGCTCGTGAGGCTGTACGCGCCGGTCGTCCGAGGAGTCGTACGCCGCCGCTACTGGGTGATCGGGGGCGCCACGCTGGCCATGCTGTTCAGCATCCCGGCCTTCATGCGCCTGGGCAGCGAGTTCATGCCGCCGCTCAACGAGGGAGCCATCCTGTACATGCCCACTGCGCCGCCGGGGATGAGCGTCGGGGAGGCGACCACCGTACTGCAATCGATGGACCGCCAGCTCTCCGAGTTCCCCGAGGTGCAGAGCGTGTTCGGAAAGATGGGGCGCGCCCGAACGCCCACCGATCCTGCGCCGCTCTCGATGGCGGAGATCACCGTACAGCTCAAGCCGCGGGACCAGTGGCGCCCCGGCTTGACCTGGGATGATCTGGTCAAGGAGATGGACGCAAAGCTCCAGTACCCCGGGATGCCCAACATCTGGTGGATGCCGATACAAACCCGTACGGAAATGTTGGCCACTGGGATCCGGAGTCAACTCGGCATCAAGGTCTTCGGGGACTCACTCAAGGAGATCGAGGAGACTGCGATCGCCATCGAGCACGCACTGGCGGACCTGCCCGGCACGCGCAGCGCGTTTGCTGAGCGCTCCACGGGAGGGTTCTTCGCTGACTTCGAGGTCAAGCGTAGGGAGGCGGCGCGCCACGGCCTGTCGGTTGCGGACATCAACACCGTGATCATGAGCGCGATCGGCGGCAGCAACGTCTCGGAGGTGGTGGAGGGCCGGGAGCGGTACCCGATCAACGTGCGCTACGCTCGAGAGTTCCGCGATAGCCCCGAGGCGCTGGAGCAGGTCCTGGTTGCAACCTCCAGTGGCGCGCAGATCCCGCTCTCTCAGGTCGCCGACCTCGATTTCAAGACTGGGCCGCCGATGGTGCGCAGCGAGAGCGGCAAGCTCGTCGGGTTCGTCTTCGTCGACGTGGTAGGGCGCCCCATCGCCGACTACGTGCAGGACGCCAAGCAGCGGGTGAAGGAGCGCGTCAAGGTGCCCGGTGGACAGCGCCTGGAGTGGGCCGGACAGTTTCAGTATTTCGAGCGAGCCAAGGAGAAGCTCAGCTACGTCGTACCTCTGACGTTGCTCCTGGTCTGTCTCTTGCTCTACCTCAACACTCGAAGCCTCCCGGAAACGTTCATCGTGCTGCTGGCGGTGCCGTTCTCACTGATCGGTGCGGTCTGGCTCTTGTACCTGCTCGGGTTCAACCTGTCGGTTGCTGTGTGGGTCGGCATCATCGCGCTCGCGGGGCTCGACGCCGAGACTGGCGTCGTGATGCTGCTTTACCTCACGCTCGCTCACAAGCGGCGTGTGGAGCGGGGCGAGCTGCAGACGGAGCAAGATCTAGAGGAGGCCATCGTCGAGGGCTCGGCCCAGCGCATTCGGCCCAAGCTGATGACGGTGATGACCACGCTGATCGGTCTTGTGCCGGTGATGTGGAGCACAGGCACCGGAGCCGACGTCATGCAGCGCATCGCGGCGCCGATGATCGGAGGCCTGGTGACCTCCTTCTTGCTCGAGCTGACCGTCTATCCGGCGATTTTTGCCGTGTGGAAGCATCACACGATCGCGCCTCACCCCCAAACCCCGTCCAGCGCGCGGTAGAGTGCGGCTTGGCTATCAATGATGCTTCACCTTTCACGGACGGGGGCGTTCGCGGGCTAGAGGGGAGCGGTTTGTTTGCGCACACCGCGTTTGGTAGCATCAAGGCATGGGGTTCACGATGCACGTTGGGGGGGAGGAGTTGGTCGTGCTTCCCGTTCCCCTGGAGCTCGATGGTTTGACCGAGTCCGAGCGCGCGGTGCTGCTGGCCGCGCTGTCTGGAGCTTCGACGGCGGAGATCGCCCGAGCTCGATCGGTGTCGCCGAAGACGGTCTCGAACCAACTGCACAGCGCCTATCGGAAGCTCGGTGTGTGCGGTCGCTCCGAGGCTGCGGTGATGGTCCTCGGCCGCACTCCATGACTGTTTCTCCAGCGATCGCCGTTGTTCAAACGGCGTATTCCCTAGAGCTGGATGATGCGTCATACGCAGATGCCCTGCTGCGCGCGTTGCGGCGAATGGTCGATGCGGACGACCACTTTGCCCTGGCATACAGCGTCGTGAACGACGAGATCCAGTTTCGTCAGCTGGCGAGTTCACGACCGGACACCGACATCGGTGAAGAGTATCGCAGGCGTCCGCCTCCCCCTGGGGTGGTCCGGGCGATTCAGGTTGGACCGGTCTGCGCCTCGTGGGCCGACGTGATACGGAGCGGTCTCGTGGACGCCTCACTGGAGGAGTCAGGCCGAAAGGATCAGAAGCGCGTAACGGGACATGAGGACGCCTTTCATACGTTCGCCAGGCTGTCGCCGACCCAGGGGTTGGTGCTGGGCTTGTCGAAGGCGTTTGGTGAGTCTGAGATCGACGTGCGGAGTCGGTGCAGCAGGATCGCTGCGCACGTAGTGAGCGGCCTCCGACTGAGGAACGCGCTGACTCAGGTTGACGAGGCTGTCCTGACGCCA
>JAUILJ010000676.1 GCA_030433055.1 Polyangia bacterium | reverse complement strand
GCCGCACGGCTCGTGGATCCCCCGACTGCTTTCAAGGTCTGCAGGATGGCGTAGCGCTCGATCTCGGCCATCGTGATCCCTGGAATCATCAGCTTTAGGCCGGTGTCTTGGCTGTCCGGCAGGCTCAGGGGGAGATCGGATGCGGTGAGAGTATCTCCCTCGGCCAGGACCACCGCTTGCTCCATCGCGTTCTCCAGCTCGCGTACGTTGCCCGGCCAGGGGTAGTCCACGAGCAGGCGTCGGGCGCTCTCGTCGAGGGTTGCCAGGGCACGCTCGTTCTCCTCGGCGAAGCGCCGCAGAAAATGCTCGGCCAGGAGCAGCACGTCGCTCGGCCTGGCGCGCAGCGGAGGCACATCGAGTCGCACGACATTCAGACGGTAGTAGAGATCCTCGCGGAACTTCCCGTCGCTTACCAGCGCCTTCAGATCGCGGTTGGTCGCCCCGACGATGCGCACATCGACCTTGAGCGTCTCGTTGCCCCCCACGCGCTCGAACTCGCGCTCCTGAAGGAAGCGCAAGAGCTTGACCTGGAGTGGCATCGGGATCTCACTCACCTCGTCGAGAAAGAGCGTGCCGTTGTCCGCTTGCTTGAAGCGCCCCTCGCGGCGCGCGATCGCGCCGGTGAAGGACCCCTTCTCATGCCCAAATAGTTCGCTCTCCAGCACGGAGTCCGCGAGGGCGGCGCAGTTGAGGCGCACGAAGGGCCCCTCGCGCCGACGGGAATTGTAGTGCAGGGCGCTGGCGATCAGCTCCTTGCCGGTGCCGCTTTCCCCATGGATCAACACAGTAGAACGCGTGGGCGCGACGTGGGCGACCTTCGTCAAGAGCTGCTGCATCAACGGGTGATTGCCCAGGATGCGCTCAAAGGACGCCAGGCTGAGGGTGTCCTGCGCCACGCGCTCGAAGCGCGCCGCGCGGCGCGTAGCCCGCACCTTGTCAAAGGCCCGCGAAACGATGACGTCGATGCAACCGCTAGCGCTCTCTCGCCCAACGAATACGTCAGCGCCCGCTTCGAGCGCAGCGCGAGGGGCGGATGCGTCCGCAAGGAGCGCGACGAACCCCGCGCCCGGACAGCGCCTCCGCGCCGCGCGCAGCGTCTGCAGCCCCGCCTCACCCAGGGCGCCGAGATCGATCACCAACACTTCAGGGTCCAGTTGCTCGATGCCGGAAGCCAGGTGGTCATCACCCGCCAGGCAACTCAGGTCGTAGGACTCCAGGCTCTGTGCCACCTCGGGGGTCGTCCCGACGGCGACCACACGAATCGCGCTCATCTCGGGGTCACTATGCCGAGAGGCGTTGCCAAATGACCACGAGATCGTGCGATCCGATTGATTTACTCGCTTGGGCGACCCCGAGGAGGACTCGTCGATGGTCACGTTCAGCTCCGGAGTTTGGTCTTGCCAGCGCCCGCCGCCCGCGGCGCCCGCGGCAGCCGTTGCTGAGGTCGCAGACCCGACGGGTGGTCCTCCTCGACCGCGTCGAGCACCGCGTCGACTAGCCCGACCGTGCTGTCGAGCGCGTGGCCCAGCTCCTCAGCGCGCTGCAGCGCCTTCGGCGTGTCGCCCGATCGCGCTGCGTCGAGCACGCCATCACGCAAGCGCTTCAAGCGCACCAGCTCGGCGCGGATCCGCTGCGCCACGTCCAGGGAGATGATCATGCGTTGGTCCTCGGGCGTGCATCGGTGGTCTCGCCCACCCCAACTTGCACCGCAGAGGCCTAAGCAGGTTTCGTGCCGCATCGCTCTGTTGCGATGCAGCGGGGAATTCGCGGTCGAGCCGCTGAGCCGCCCCCCCCGCAAACCGGAGACTGCGCAGCCCGCGCATGCGGTGCGCAGGCGACCGGCTCAGGACTGCCCTACTCCAGCCCGGCGAAAGAGCACGAACGACAAGTCGTCGGGCTTGCCAGGCAGGTCGGCGTCCGTGACACGCATGCGCTGGGCGCAGTGTTCGATCAGCGCCCCTCCACAGCGACCGAGCGGCCCCGAGCGCACATGGCTCGCCACCTCCTGCTGGCGCAGGTTGTCGAACAGACCATCGCTGGCGACCACGACCGTGTCGAAGCGGTTCAACGAGCGACGCGGGCCGATCTCGATGCGAAGATCTGCGAAGCCCACCAGGTTGTTCACCACGTTGAGGTCGCGATGAATCAACGCGTCCTCCTCGTCGATGAATCCGGCCTCCACGGCATATGCCACGGGCGCGTGGCTCAAGGTGACGAGCTTCAACTTGCCGAGTCGCCCGGTGACCAGCACGCCCGAGTCGCCAGCGTGGTAGCTGCGCACCCAGTCCCGCCCCACCTCAGCCACCGCCAGTGTGGTCGCCGCGCCGATCCCGAGACCCATTACCGCGCGGTTAGCCGCTTCGAAGCCATCCAGGATCGCGTCACGGCGGTTGCCCTCACTCGAGCGTTCCAGGGCCTGCGCCAGCGCGCGGATTGCCGCCTTCGACGCGTCGGCTCCGCCTGGATGCCCCCCCGCACCGTCGGCGATTGCCAGGACAATCGGGCCGGTCTCGTCATCGAACACGAGCAGGCTATCCTCGTTGATGCGATCCTGCGGAACCGGGCTCGGCCGCGTGAAGGCGCACGCGACACCGTGACTCAACGCGAAACCGACAACACCCGTCAACGCCTCCGCGCTGTAGAGGCAGCGGGTAGTCACCGGCGCCGCCTCCCGCACCAGGGACAGAAGTCCCAATAGTCATCGAGCACGCCCCAGCCGCAACCCTTGCAACGATTGCCCGCGAGCACTTCCCACTTCTTCACCACCTTGCGGTGACACCATGGGCAATAGCGCATGAACGGCATCAAGCCGCCGGCGCAGTGCTCGCAGTGGGCGGTGTACCGCTTGTCTGCATAGATCCTGGCGGAAACACTCTTGAACGCCGGACCCCAGCAATAGGCGCAGTACCGCCAGTCGGGTTTCCTGCCCCTGCCGCAGCGCTGACAGCGCGCCTTGAAGTCGGAGGGGCCAGCGTACTTGGCGCGATTTTTCCCGCACCAGGGGCACCACAACATGCTCTCAGCGGTCGGCCCGTGGCACTGATCGCAGTGGGCTCGGGTCTGGAGCGGCTTGCCGTAGCGCCGCATGAACTCCTTGAGACGTACCGTGCGCCAAGCGCTGGGGGACGCCAGCTTGCTCGAAGTGCGCTTCTTTTTCACGCCGGGCTTGAGCGCCCTGGAACGAATGCGTCGAAACGCTGCGAGCACCTTGGTGGCGTCGGCGGGGCGCTTCTTCTCGTCCACTTCAAGGCAGCGACGAAGCAGCTCCACGAAGTCAGGGTGGATGGTGGCGCGCAGCTTGCCAATGCCCGGCGGCGGCCACTTGAACGGCCACTCGGGCAGCTCACCGGTGAACATGCGGTAAGCCATGAGCGCCAGCGAGAACACGTCGCTCCGCAGGCTGGGCCTGCCGAGTGCTTGTTCCGGCGCGATGTAGCCGATCGTACCGGAGCCGCTCAGCGAGCGGGTCGCCAGGGCGATCTTCGCGATGCCGAAGTCGGTCAGGCGCACGCGATCCCCACGGAACAGGATGAAGTTCTCCGGTTTCAGATCGCAGTGAATGACCTTGTTCTCGTGGGCGTGGGCGACCGCCTCGAGCATCTGCTCGAAGTACTCGAGCGCGCGCTTCGCGGAGAGCCGACGCGCCATGCGATCGCCGAGCGTCCTTTCTCCCAGTGGATACGCGATGACGAAGACACCGTCGATCTGCTGCGCGTTCTTCACTGGGAGCACGTTGGGGTGATCCAGCCGCGCAGCCAGGCGAACCTCGTGGGTCACCTGGGCCTCCCGGCCCTGAACCAGCTCCGCGCGGGGGACCTTGAGCGCGACGCGGATCCCTTCGACCGTATCCATCGCGCGATACACCGTTGCGAAGCCCCCCTCCGCGAGCTGGCGCTCGATACGATACTTCCCCAGTCGTTGGCGCGATCTCAGAGTGCCTTTGGCGGTCACTCCCACGTTCATACCATTCGTTGAGGGTGGGCGTGGCTGGTTTCGCGCTTGCGCCCGAGGATGCGCAGGCCCACGTCGAGGCGCAGAAAAGCGAACATGGCGAGCCCGACTGCCACGATCACACCCACGACGAGGCGTTCATCGTACTCCGCCCTGACGAACACTCGGGAAATACCAATCTGGGGAGCCTGCTGCGGTGCGATGGGCAAGCCATAGCGCTCGGCGATGACCTTCACATTGGAGAGGTGGATCACCGGCACGCCGTCTTGGGCGAAGCGCAGCATCACCGAGTCGATGGCCCCATAGGGCACGTCCGTGTTGAGCCCAGGCTTGAACAACTTCTTGCCCACGTGGGTCCCCGTCGACGCCGCTCCGCCTCCGATGTTGATGTAAGCCTTGATCGGGCGATCTCCGGCTTGCTCCTGGTAGATCTGCATGCGCTGATCGACCGAATCCGTGAGGTTCTTCGGCGTCAGCTTGTGCAGGCCTTGTCGCTCGATCAGGGCGTCGATCAGGTGACGGCCCTCTCCGGAGAGCCCGAACCCGCGATCGTCGATCCCACCGCGAGACGCTGCATATGCGTGAAAGCTGAAGAGCTTCGACTCGAACAGCACGCGCTCCATGTCGAGCCACATCAGGTCCACGTCGTTGGCGCCCCACTCGGAAGACGCAGCGCTAGCGATCACGATGGGCTTGACCTTGAGCACCTCCATGGCCGCGTAGGTCGACGTGTTGAGCCCGGGAAAGGAACCGCTGAGCCCCACCGCGACGACGTCCCCGCTCTCGACGCCAGCACGCTTGAGCAAGTGCACCACGACGGCCGCGAAGTTTGGGTTGGTGCTCGTCTGCTTGCTCTCGATGTAGCCCGTGTTAGAGGTAACCGGAGTCACTGCGTGACCGATGAGCCCGGTTCCGGCGGGATCCGATTCTCGATCGAGGGTGATCCCGCGACGCTGTTTCTCGTCCTTGATGCGCCCCATCGCCGTGCGAGCCAGCTGGGCCGCCGCGAGCTTCTCTTTGTAGAACGACTGCTTGCGCTCCTGGCGAAAGGTCTCGACCAAACTCTGGCCGACCAATGCGACCGCCGCGATCAGT
>JAUILJ010000675.1 GCA_030433055.1 Polyangia bacterium | reverse complement strand
GCCCACGTTCACGCCAGCGACGATGATGTGAATCACGCCTCCACCCTGGGTGAAGGTCACGATACGCCGCACGACGCGGGCCGTCGCATCGAGGTTCTCCGTGCCGGAGTCCATCGCGATCTTCGCACCACTGGAGACGGGCACCCACTCCAGGGGCACGTTGAGTTCCTGAGCCAGGTCGATGGCTGCGACGAGGCGATCGCACTCAGCGCCAGCGAGGGCACCCATGTCCCGCGTCGGATCCGAGAGCACCAGCACGCGCTGCATGCCCTCGGGAACCTTCTTGGTCGGGGTGGAGATCACGCCGAACACGACCCCCGCCTGGTTCCGCCCATACGGGCGCCCGTCGACGCTCACCGCCTTGGGCGCCTTGCTCTGAGGATCGAGATCGTACTCCTCGAATACTCCGGACGGCAGCGCACGCTCGGTGGCGCGCACGGAACGAGGTCCGCCGTCTGGCGCGAGCATCCGGATGATCTCGTACGGGTAGACCAGCCCACGACGCTTCGCGGCCACCACGCTGCGCTCGTATGCCTGAACTGGCACCAGTGGCTGGGTGTGGGGCTCCCGCCACAGGATCTCCATCGAGCTTCCGGTGATGTCGCTGATCAACATCTCGCGACGACGTGCTGACTCCGACGGCGCCGTGGGGTCGAGGATCTTGAGCCGCACGGCAACACGCTCGAGCCCGAGGTGACGAGTCGCGGGATGCAGCTTGCGTGACAGCCAGCCTGCGGTGTTCGCGTCCAGCACGACCTCGTGAGCGAGGAACAACGTGATCCGGTTCCACTGCAGTCGGCGGCGCGGGTCGCGCTCCAACAGGATATGGCGCAGCGTCTTCGCGGCCTCGTGAAACGCGCGCTCGACGATGGGCACATAGTGAATCGCCGCGGGGCCGTCTTCCGGCGGCCGACCGCGCACGTCGACCAGCACGAACACTCGTTCGTCCTCGGGCACCTCACGGCTCTTGCCGTGGAAGCAGTAGATCCCCTCCGGCGACATCAGGCGCTCGAGCTCGAAGCTCTGATAGCGATCGAAATCGACGCGCTCGGCGGCCTCGGGGTGGAGCAGGTGCAAATCGAGCGGCGTGACGTCAGCGCCGCCCCTGAACGAATAGTGGCAGGTGCGGAGCTCGGCGTTCAGTACCGAGATCGTGAAGCGCTCGGCGGGGATCCCCTGCCTCGCGCGGCTCGTAACCCGCTCGAGCAGGGGGATGATCTCGCCTTCGTCTTCGATCGTCACCACTAGCTCGAGGGCGAAGACGGGTTCCGTTGCCTCGCGGATCAAAGCATCGAACGCAGCCAAGGCGCCGTCGGGATCGCTCAGCGCGGCGACGACCGTGCGCCGTTCTGCCTCGGCCAACTTGCGCTCGCCATCGCGCTCGGAGATGAACTCGAGGCGGGTGATCGGAACATCGACCGCGCCCAACGTCACGCGCTTGCCTCGTTGTGAGGTCGGTTGCTTGGGCGCGTAGTTTCGACGAATGCAGGCTGAGAGGGCGATGCCGCGCTGGCGAGCCGGAGCCTCTCTGAGCCACTGCTTGACCTGCCGGAACACCCCGGAAGGGGCGAGCGCGAGATCCGCCAACACCGAGTCATCGATGGCTTCGTTGCTGCGAGCCAGCCAGCGCTCCACACCACGGGAGGTACGTTCCGCCTGCTGACTGAGCTCGGGGCGCTCGAAGATGGTGTACGCAGCGTCGATCGCCGCGTCTGCGACGTCGTCGGGAACCTGGCCGCGCATCTGCGCCATGCTCGACAGCGCCAGGCGCAGATCCGCGTCGCGCGACAGCTCGAAGCCGGCGTCCACGAGCTGCATCACCCGCTTGAGCAGCGCGCGCACGAGCCGGAACCGCAGGTCTGGCTTCAGCTGGGACGCGAACAGTCGCAACACCGCGCGCTCCAGAGGCACCGAGTAGTCCAGAGACTCGACGCCGTAGTGCGCCAGCGCGCGCTTGAGGTTGTCCAAGAACTCCGACGGGAGCTCGGCACCACCCGCGCGCAAGCGACGCACGTACAGGCGCAGGCGAGCGTTGTTCGAAGCCCCGACGGAGCCAGCGTCATCCGCCGCGCGGCGCCGAGTGAAGATGCGCTCGATGTCGGCGAAGACGCCGAGCTGACGCTTCACCTCCGCCAGCTGCTTGAGGTACGCCGGAGGCATGGTGTCCGGTATTGGTGCCTCGAGGAAACTAATCAGGCGCTCCACGCGCTCGTCGAAGGCGTCGTAGCCGAGCATGATGCGCAGCACGTCTTCATCGACCGCATCCATCGCCCGGCGCCAGACCGAGGCTGGCGCCGCGGCCGCTCGCGCCAGGTTTGGCTCCGCGAGCTGACCTTGCTCATCCTTGCTGAACAAGAGCGCCAGCGAGTCCTCGACCACGGGCAGCGCGAGACGCGAGCTGACCTCCGCATCCCCCTCTTCGTTCGCTGGATCGATCACCAGGATCACGTCGCCCGCAGCCACTTGCTGGCCCTTGCGCGCGCGGAGCTCCTTCACGGTGCCAGCCACCGGAGAGTCGAACCCGATCTCCATCTTCATCGCTTCGACCAGGCCGAGCTGCTGTCCGGCTTCGACGCGATCACCCAAGGCCACGTGGAGCGCGACCACCATCGAGGGCGCGCTCGCGCACACCTGGCCTGCCGTCTGCCGACCAAAGTTGTGCACCCGGCCCTCGATCTCGATGCGGATATTGGTGTCCGTGATGTCGTACAGGACGCGCAGGTCACGATCACCGATCACCAGGCGGGCGGCGTTCTCGCTCGAAGCATTGATGCGGGCTGCCACCACCTGATCATCGAGGTGCACGCGGTACTGCCAGGAGCCGGACGCGAACACATGCACCCGATAGGGCTTCCCGAGGTACGTCAGGTCGATCTCCTGACCCACCGACGGCGGGATCTTCTCAGGCGTGATGTTCGCTGCGTCGGCGTAGAAGTTCAGGCGCTTCACCTCGCGCTGGACCTGATACGAAAGCAGTGCCGCGAGGATCAGCCCTTCGCTGGCCAGCTCATCCGAGTGCTTGCGCTCGGCGTTCCAACGATCGAGCCAGGTCGTGTCGACACCGCCCGCCTTGTAGTCCTCTGCCTCCAGCAGCTCGAGCAGGTAGCCTTTGTTGGTCGCCCCACCCTCGATCACCAGATCGAAGTCGCGCAACGCGCACGCCAAGCGAGCGCGGGCCTCTTCACGCGTGTCCCCGTACGCAATGACCTTGGCGATCAACGAGTCGAAGTCAGCGGGGACCACGCTGCCCGACGCCACGCCGGTGTCGATACGTAGCCGCGGGCCGAGCGCTGGGTCGAACCGCGCGATGCGCCCAGGCGCCGGCAAGAAGCCCGCGTCAGGGTCCTCCGCGCAGACCCGCGCCTCGATGGCGAAACCACGCTCGCGGTAGTCCAGCTCCGGCAGCCGTTCACCCCGCGCGATTCGGATCTGCGTCTGCACCAGCTCCGTACCGGTGAGTTCCTCGGTGATACCGTGCTCCACCTGCAGGCGCGGATTCATTTCCAGGAAGAAATATTCCGCGTCGCGTACCAGGAACTCCACGGTGCCCACCCCGGAGTACCCGACGCTCCGCGCCAGCTCCACCGCGGAGTCCTTGACCGCTTTCAGCAGCAACGGAGGCAAATGCGCGGGGGGAGCCTCCTCAATCACCTTCTGGTGGCGTCGCTGCACGGAGCAGTCTCGGCACCCCAGAGCGATCACGTTGCCGTGCATGTCAGCGACGATCTGCACCTCGATGTGCCGACCGCCTTGAACCATGGCTTCCATGAACAGGCGCCCGTCGCCGAACGCCGCCTGAGCCTCCGAGGCCGCGGAGCGGAACGCTGCTTCGAGCCCGGCAGGCTCGCGCACCACGCGAATGCCACGGCCACCACCTCCGGCGGAGGCCTTGATCACGAGCGGATAGCCGATATTTTCCGCATGGCGACGCGCCTCCTCGACGCTCGCCACCACTCCGTTGCTCCACTTGGTGACCGGCACCTCACTGCGCTCAGCGAGCTGCTTGGACGCGATCTTGTCGCCAAGCGCCCGCATCGTGGCGCTGGTCGGGCCCAGGAAGCGGATCTTCGCCGCATCCAGACGATCGACGAACGCCGGATCTTCCGCGACGAAGCCCCAGCCGGGCCAGACCGCGTCCACGGCGTGCCGCTCGAGGGTGCGCACCAACAGATCGTGGTTCAGGTAAGACTGAACGGCGGTGCCCGGAGTGGGCAACAACACCGCGATGTCCGCGTGACGCACGAACGGAGCGTTGCGATCGACTGCGGTGTACAGCGCCAGCACTTCGATCTCTGAGTTCTCCAAAGCGCGCAGCGTCTTCACTGCGCGAATGCAACGCATCGCGGCCTCACCGCGGTTCACGATTGCCAGACGTCGGATAGGTTGAAACTCGGTCATGTTTCCGTGGCTCTTCTCTCAGCAGCTACGCGCGACTTCGCGCCCGTCGGGTGCGAACCTTGGCGTCCAGTGCACCCTCCCAAAGGGTCGACGTGGACACGCGGTACGGCCCCGCTGAGTACTCCAGTGGCTGTAGGTTTCAAGCGACCATTGCGCTGATTCGCTCTCAGATCGCCCAAGCGTTGGGCACGTTGTCGAAACACACGCCGCATGACGCTGTGCGCCTTCAAAGCCTGGCGCGGCGCAGCGCTACACAAGTCGCGAGGGTGTCGCGCACCGCGAAGCGGGCTTCTCACTCCTGGCCCCTCGAGTAGCCCGCTCCCAGACCCCCTGCGAACAACGCTTCGCAAAGCACTGCCCACCGCTCGGCTGTGGAGGCTTACGCCACAGCGCTGCCGCATAGCGTCACGCCCGACCCGAGGTCCGAAACCGCACCGCAAACCAACTCGGCGCCGAAGCCCTCGCACCGAGTGTCACCCAAGGCCACGCCGTCCCCGCCCGCGGAACCAACCCAAGTGCCCTCACGCGCGGAGCACGTGATGCAGCTGGGGGTGAGACGACCCAGGTGCCACCTCGACCCACTCGCCCCCCTCGCAGCGCCGCTGCCGCACGGCAGCGTTCGATTACGAGTAGTCTCGGGTGTCAGGTCTGGTATG
>JAUILJ010000674.1 GCA_030433055.1 Polyangia bacterium | reverse complement strand
GTAATGATAATACAAAGATGTTGGTGTTTCTCAGGCAACGTTTTTCTCAGAAGCGTAAGATGGCATCTGAAGAAAAGAAAAAGCAAAGGGAATTGGGGGAAGAAAATGCAGAAGAAAATGACTGCGATAGCAACAAGGAGAATGAACTAGGGCAAGAAAGCAGTGGAGATCCTAAGAACGACAGTTTTATCGAACTTATCGATTTGGTGTTGAACGACTCGATCGAAGACTACGCAAACTCGGCGGTCGGCGTTGGTATCTATGCGTTTCTGCACGGATGCGCGGCGTCGAACTGTGACACTCCGTCCGTGGGGCCTACCGCCCGGGTGTTCGACAACGTCGTCGACGCCAATCGCTACTTCGTCTACCAGTATGCGCAGAACAGCACGGCCGCGAGCGTGAGCTTCGTCCACAACACGCTCAGCGACGCGCAGTGCGCCGCGGGGTCGAGCGATCCGGTGATCGCCGTCGACGCCGAGCTGCGCGCCAACATCTTCTCGATCTCGCGAGCGGCCACCTGCACCGATGACGAGATCCCCACGGCGGAGGTGATCGCTTTCGGCGGCGCCAAGAACCACTGGGGCAGCACGACGCCTCCGGCGGCAGACTCCGCTGGCGTGACGGGTGTGCTCAGCCTGGACTCGGAGTCGCAGCCCAGCGCGAGCAGCAGCGCGTGCGGCGGCGTTGAACGCTCGCCGGCGCCCCTCGATGTCGACTATCTGGGTCGCCTGCGCAACGAGTCCACCGCGTTCGGTGCCTACGAGTGCCGTTGAGCGCTCGAGGCCCCGAGAATCATTGCCGCGCGGCAAGCGTATCGGCTCACCAGTTCGACAGGCCAACGCCAACCAGCGGGATCAGCGTGGACGACGAGCCCGCATCACCGCTCATCGCGAAGACGTCCAGGCCAACGAACGCGTTGGGTACGATGCGGGCGAAGGAGAGCATCTCGAGGTCGCCGAAGAGGCGGTTGTTGGCCTCGATCAGCTTGAAGGTCTCGGGAGCGGGGGGCGCTGCAAGGTCCTCGGTGTCGACAGCGAACTGCGTACGTGTCACCGAAGCGTAGCCGAGCTCGGACTGCAGGCGCACGTTGAGCTTGCCTGGCATCGCGACGTAGCGCGCGCCGACCCTGCCCAGGAATCGCGCAGAGCTGGAGGTGCTGGCGTCGATACCGGAATCGGACGACGTGGAGTAGCTCTCGTTCTGAAAGCCGATGCCCGCCGCGCCGTGCAGCGAGAGGGTCGGGTCGACGTCGTGCTCCACACCGAGCAGGGCGCTCAGCCGCCCCATCCCTGAAAACTCCGTGAGCAGATCGCCGGCGTTTGGATCGATGGGGATGTAGACGGTCGCGTAGGAGGCGTACTTCAACTCCCCCTGGAGGTCGAAGCGCGTCGGCTCGTGGGCGTCGCTCAGCGCCCAGGCTCCGTCGACACCAAACGAGTTCCGCGACGTGGAGTTGTAAGCCTGGTCTGACTGCGTGGCGTAGGAAGCAAACGCCAGGTTTGCTGCGATGCTCCACGTTGCCTTGCGGTAACCCACCTCACCTCCGCCAACGAGCTTGAAGTCGCTGCTGGCCAGCTTGGGAACACCGACCTCACCGCTGTAGTTCCACGGTGACTCCCCGGAGGTCTTTGGCTGGCTCGTCTGGGGGGGAGACGCCGCGTCCGTCGCGTCCCTACCCACGGAGGGATCGGGAGCGGGAGGGTCTGCGGCGCTCGCCGTCCCAACGAGCGCGCTCGAGAGCAACAGGGCGGAGGCGCTGGCGCCAGCGCGACGAAGCAAGGAGGAATGGACGTTGAAGGCATGCGACATGGGAACTCCGAGGCACAGAAGGGAAAGAAGCGGGCCTTTCCCACGGGATGGAGCTCCCTCGGAGTTGTCGCAGCGAAACTCGAGAAAAGTTCGCGCCGCCGCTGAGGGAACAGCGGGGCGTCACCTTCAAAGACGAGTCGAGCTGGTCAGTAAGTGCCGACGACCTGGACACCCGTCGCGGCGTTCGCTCCGGGGCACTTGTAGGCGGTGCCGGTGATGGTCACCGTCGTGGTGTCGCCATCGCCGCTGCCCAGCTGCGGTGGATCGTTGCGAACGTGGGTCCCGCCGAGCTCCGCGGTCTTGTTCCGCAGATCGTTCATGGCGTACTCGATCAGGTCTTCGTTGCTGACGAGGCCGCCGCCGAAGGTGCCGCCGCCCTTGCCGATCACGAGGCCGACGTTCTTGCAGCTCTCCGGGAGCGGATCGCGGGTGGGCGCGACCTTGGCGCCCTCGGGGGTGAGGCTGGCGGTTGAGCAGCCGGCGATGACCAGAGCTGCGAGGGGGATGAGGAGTGCGAGTCGTGTGCGCATAGCCGGCAGGTAGCCTAGGGCCTGACCCTCGTCAAAGCGAAATCGACGCTTCCGCGCGGCGAACCAATGGGGGACGGGCGGCCCGCGAATCCGAGCGGATTTCATCGACTCGAACGCCATGCATTTCAGCGCTGTCGGCGAATCCGAGCGATCCGGCCGAGCGGACCGAGGAAGATCTTTTCTCGGGATTCGTTGCGGATCCTGCGTGTGACAGCTGGGTTTCGCCGCGTTTTGAGCGCGCTGTACGCCGGTTCGAGTGCGAACGGGCGTCCTCGATCGAGGGGTATCCGGCCGTTCACACGGGAGCCAGGGCGGGGTGAATCGCGCTCACGCCGCTTGCTCCTGCACACGTTTCCGTGGGGTTACTCGTAGCCCATGACGAGGCCTCAACGTGACCGCGGGCATCAGGTCGATCGCCTGGTCCTTGGCCAGCTCTAGGTCAAAGGCCTCGGTCACGCGCCGCAGGATCACCACGGCCTCGAGCATCGCGAAGTTCAGGCCAACGCACACCCGTGGTCCCGCCCCAAAGGGGAAGAACGCGTGTCGCGGATGCTTGGGCTCCTCCCAGCGATCGGGATCGAACGTGGCGGGGCGCTCGAAGTACTTCGCGTCGCGGTGAGTCACCCACTGACAGAAGAAGATCTGGGTGCCGCGGGTGAAGTGGTAGCCCCCGATGTCCGCGTCGCGGATCAACTCGCGCCCGATGCCCCACACGGGCGGATACAGGCGCATGGCCTCGTTGATCACGTGCTCGTGGTAGGGCAGCTCCTTGGTCGTGCGCACCACGTCTCCGTGTTGCCGCGACTCGGCCACCAGGCGCGTCGCGACCTCGGGGTGCTGCGCGACCAGCATCAGCGCCCACGTCAGCGCGAGCGCGGTCGTCTCGTGACCGGCGACCAGCAACGTGAGCAGCTCGTCGCGGAGCTCCTGGTCGTTGAAGCGCACGTCCGGTTCCGCGCGCAACAGCTCGCTCAGCAGGTCGTCGCCCTCGGGGAGCTGCCTGCGGTCGCGGATGATCTCCTCCAGCGCTCGATCCAGGCGCTTGACGGCCTTTGCCGCGCGCCGGTTCGCGGGCGTCGGCACCATGGGCGGAATGGGCACCATGGACGTGAGTAGCTCCTCGAAGCGCCCCATGACGATGTCGAGTGGGGTCGCGATCTCCTCGTAGTACTTGCTCACGTCCACACCGAACAGCGCCTCGGCGACGACGCGCAGCGTGAGCTGGCTCATCTGCTCGTGGATGTCGATCTCGACGCCGGGGCGCCACTGATCGAGCAGCTGCTTGGTCAGCTGGTCCATGATCTCCGCGTAAATGCGGATCTTCGTGTTGTGAAATGCAGGCTGGAGCACCTTGCGGTGGCGCTTCCAGAACTCACCTTCCGACGTCACCAGGCCGTCCCCCAGCACCGAGCTCAGCCAGCGCGTGTCGATTGATTTCCGGACGGAATCATGCTGCTTGGTGAGGATCTGATGAATCAGCTCCGGGTCGTTGATGCTGACGCCCTTGATCGGTCCGACTTGCAGGCGGGCGACAGGGCCATGCTCAGCGTGCAAGCGTGTGAGAAAGCCCAGCGGATCGCGGCTGAATCCCGGCAAGTCGCCGAGCAAGGGCCAGCTGTGTTCATGTGGCAGATCGCGATACTCGAGCATGATGATGACCTTTCTGTTGGTGAGCAGCGTGTCGAAAGGCACGTGCGAGGTACTCGGACTGGGTCGTGCTGTGAGCGAGGTGCGGCGCCATCAGCGAGTGCGGCGGTGTCAGCGAACGGCGGCGCCGTCCAGGAACTGGCCGACCACGAACTCGGGGATCTCTTCCAGGGTTGGCCAGGCTCCGTTCGACGCCACGTGCTGAAACAGCGCGAGCGTGTCGAGACCGACCAGCGTCATTGCCAGCACGGGTGCCGGGCGCGTGCTGATGATCTCGCCGCGGGCAACCCCTTCCTCCAGCACCTGAACCACGCGCATGACGAAGGGAGAAGCCGCGGCCATCACCCGCGCGTGCGCCTCGGGGTCTGGATCCAGTGATTCCCTGAGGAATACCCGCGCGAAGGCCGGGTGGCGCTCGAACCACGCGATGTCCGAGGCGATCAGCGCCAGCAAGCGCTCTCGAGTGCTTCCCTGAGGATCTTCCTTCGCCTCGGACACCGCGAGCCGGCAGGCCTCCTCGACGACGGCGTAGAAGAGCTCCTCCTTGGAGTCGAAGTAGTTGTAGACGGTGCCCTTCGCCAGCCCCGCGCCGAGGCTGATGCGGTTGATGTTCGCCCCGATCAGCCCGTGCTGGGCGAACTCATCCGCCGCCGCATACAGCAGCTTCTCGCGGGTCTGAGCCTGGGTTTCTTGAGTTACACGAGGCATGGCAGAGGAACTCCGGAGCGCCTTCGGGTTTGGGGGTGAGAGCAGTCGGTGTGCGGCTGCCCACCAAGCGGCCCTTCAAATCAGCCAGATTAATATGACTGACCGCCCACCCATATTAGGGCACCGGGCTCCGAGGTCAAGCGACTGGAGTAAGATGACAGAACCTGACAATTGACAGTCACTGTCAAAAGAACAGACTCGGCCCATGGTCGGCCTCCGAGAGCGCAAGAAGCAGCAGACCGCTGAAGATCTGCATCGAGTGGCGCTGGGTCTGTTCTTCGAGCGGGGCTTCGATGGGGTCACCGCCGAGGAGATCGCCGAGCGAGCGCAGGTATCGCCTCGCACCTTCTTTCGCTACTTC
>JAUILJ010000673.1 GCA_030433055.1 Polyangia bacterium | reverse complement strand
AGCGTGTGTTGGGCGTCGCTGATCCGGCGCTGCCGCGACGAGTTGGTCCGGTGCTCGGCGGCGACCCGCTGCGCTTCGCGCGACGAGGGGACGCGGATGCCAGCCGCCTGCGCGTTGCACGCCGTGGTGAGACGTTCGGTGAGGAGGCGGTGCTACCGGGTTCCTCGCGGAGAGTCGAGGCGAGGGCGCTCTCCGACGTACAGGTCGCTGAGGTGCCCGCGCGAGTGCTGACCCGGGCAGCGACTCGTGAGGGCGCGGAGAACTACAGCCGAGAGGAGCGGGCGCTGCGTCGCCAAGCGACGCGAGACCTCTTGGGCACTCTGGCCTTCACCCGCGAGCTGGATTCCCACGACGTGGATCTGGTGCTCGACGCTGCCGAATACAAGACCGTGCGGCGGGGCGAGCGGCTGTACGTCACGGGAGATCCGGCGGACGACTTTTACCTCTTGGTCGATGGTCTGGTGCAGCTACAGACCGAGACGGACGCTGGGATCCGCGTCACCGGGTACCTCTCCCGAGGGGACTTCTTCGGCGACGAAGAGATCCAGAGCGGCGCGCCCCGGCGCCTGACCGCAGCCGCGTTGGGCGAGTGCGCTGTCTTGTGCTTGCCCATCGACGTGCTGCGCACTCTCGCCGACCGCAATCCGGCGCTGCTGCCGCGGCTTCGGCGTATCAGCGGCGAGCGCCAGAAGGTGCAGGTGAAGCTGGTTGGCGACGCCGCAAAGCGCACCACCCAGCACGTCTTCAAGGACGTGTACCGGATGCAGATGGCGCGGGCGCTGCTCGCCATCGATCAGGATACCTGCGTGCGATGTGGCCACTGCGCCTGGGCCTGTGAGCACACCCACGGGGTCTCGCGCTTGGTACGCAGGGGCGACAAGATCATCACGCCGCTGGTCAGCGATGCGAGCGCACCGAAGAGCCTCTTGCTGCCCAACTCATGTCAGCACTGCAAGAACCCGGTGTGCATGATCGACTGCCCAACGGGGGCCATCGGGCGTGAGGCTGAGGGCGAAGTCTTCATCCGTGAGGATCTGTGCACCGGCTGCACCGCGTGCGCCAAGGCCTGCCCGTGGGACAACATCCGGATGGCCCCGCGCGCCGCAGGCGGAGGCCTCGCAGCGCGACTGAAGGCGGAGGCGGACGCGGCGCCGAGCGGAAAGCGCCGGCTCGATCTGGTGCAGATCTACCCCGAGGTGGCGGTGAAATGCGATCTCTGCCGTGGCTTCGCCGAGCCGGCGTGCGTCGTCGCATGCCCAACGGAGAGCATCTTCCGCCTGGATCCGAGCGAAGAGATCCAGGAGGTGCGTGCGCTGTTTGGCGGCGCCGCCCAGAGCAGGCGCACGCGCGTGCGGCGGCCCTGGCAGGACTACCTGTTTCCCATGGTGCTGGGGGGCAGCCTGGTGCTCGGCGCCGTGCTACTGCGTATCCTCGGGGAACCGTCTACGAGCCGAAGCTTCGGTCTCGGTATGCTGGTGGCGCTGTTTGGCGCGCTGGGTTGCTTCGCGCTCGCCGCGTATGTGTTGCCCAAGCGACGACTCAAGCTGTGGATGCGGCCAGCGGAGAGGAGCCCGCGACGTCAGGAGACCGCCCACGTCCATCGGGGGCGCTCTCGAGTGAAGCCCTACTATCTGGCCCACGTGCTGGGCGGGCTCGTGGTGCTGGCGCTGGTCGCGGGGCACACCCGCCTGGGCTTCGGGCACGGACTGACCGCGTGGCTCTCGCTGACCTTCTGGGTGGTCGCGGCCCTGGGCGTGACCGGTGCTTGGCTCCAGCACTGGCTGCCGAGCCGCCTTGCGCGCATCGAGCGCGGAGGTCTGCTCCCTGAAGATTTCCCGGTAGAAAAGCGCAAGCTGAACGATCGGCTCTACAGGGAGATCTCCGGCAAGAGCGATCTGGTGAAGAAGATCGCCGAACGCGTGCTCCTGCCGTATGCGAAGAGCCCGCTTGGGCCGATCTGGCTGCTCTTCAGCGGCCGCAGCGCTGGGGAGGAGCAAGCGCGCCTCGAGGCGCGGATCGAACACATGTTGCAGGGCCGAGGAGCCGATCGGCGCCTGGGCCTCGAACAGCTAACCAAGATCTCCGTGGAGCTCCGGGCCCTGCCGCTGCGCCGCGCGCTGACCTTCGCGCTGCGCGCCTGGCACACGCCTCACGCGATGCTAACGGCGCTGCTGCTCATCTTCGTGGTGCTCCACGTCGTGAGCGTAGTGGGGGCGTCGTGAGCGACTCGCAGCGGCCGAAGCACGAACCGGGCATCGAGATCGCTCGCGGCAAGGCCGCGGGGCGCAGCCGTGTGGCGCGCAAGGCCGAGAGCACCAGTGACGTCTTGCGGTTCCGTGGGGTCATCGTTGGAGCCGCGCTGTTCTGCGTCGCCGCGCTGATCGCGTATTTCGCCAGCGGTGGCCGAGTGATGAGCGCGCCCGGGCCGCTCTCGGACTCCCACGTGAAGGCTGGCGTCGCCTGCGACACGTGTCACACGCAGGAAGACGGCAGCGCGTCGGCGCGCTCCTGCGTGGGCTGCCATGGGCCACACCCGTCGAAGCGTCAGGGCCACCTGCGCCTGAGCCAGGCGGGGCGCATGAGTTGCTCGACCTGCCATCGAGCCCATGGCGGTGGAGAGATCGTGGAGCTGGCACCCGACGGGGTTGCCTGGGTGCGCCGCGCAGGAGCCGAACCCGTCAAACTCCAAGTCGCCGCGATCGGCGGTGACCAGCGCTTGAAGGTGCCGACGCCGCCGCTCGTGCGCTGCGCCGGGTGCCACCGTACGCGCGCCAAGGACGATCCGATCGCTCGCTGCGTGGCCTGGGCGGGAGGCAAGGGCGGCGAGCCGGTGAGCGTGTGCTTCGACGAGCACCGGCGGGCCGCGGAGTCGGGAGCCAGCGGCGGCGCGGAGCGAGACGCTGCGTACGAACAGGCCCGGGTCGCCGTGGCAAGTGTGGCGCCGGGTTCCCGCTCCGCCCTCGATTTGACGTGGCTTGGTGTGTCCCTGGCGGTCGCGCTCGGCCTGGTGAGCAGCGCGTGGCTGCGTCGGCGCGGGCGCGGCGGGACCCAGGCGCGGGGCGCCGTTCAACCCATGCTCGCGCCCGCGCTGGTGAGGCGGCTTCCCACGATTGATGAGAGCACCTGCATCGGCTGTAACGCGTGCGTGGATGCGTGCCCCTACGACGTGCTCCAGCTGGAGCGCTACGTGGCCAAGGTGACGCGCCCAGACGACTGCTGTGGGCTCACGCTCTGCGAGCAGCGCTGCCCAAACGGCTCGCTGGTGGTGCGGGAAGGGGAGCCCATCTTCGACCGCCCATTGGTCAGCGAGCAGCTCGAAGCCGCAGAGAGCCCTGGGGTGTTCCTGGCGGGAGACGTGACCGGCCTGCCGTTGATCCGCAACGCGATCAATCAAGGGGCGCAGGCGATCGAGGCCATCGCGCAGAGCCTGGCGGGGGCGCCCGCGCTCGCGGCCGGCGCTGACGTGCTCGACGTGCTGATCGTGGGAGCCGGTCCGGCGGGGCTCAGCGCTGCGCTGGCCGCGGATGAACAGCGCCTCGACTACCTGGTCGTCGAACAAGGCAGCGTGGCGGAGAGCATCCGTAGCTTTCCGCGGGGCAAATTGGTGTTCGATCAGCCGCTGGGCGTGCCAAAGATCGGCGACCTGTGGCTCGAGGAGAGCACGAAAGAGGAGCTCTTGGGCAAGTGGCGCCGTATCGTCCGCGAGCAGCGTCTACGCATCGATGAGGGCTGGCGAGTGGTTGGAGCCGAGCGCGTGCAGGGCGGGCCACCCCTGGGGCTGATCGGCGTGACACTGCGCCGCGTCACCGCAGATGGCGCCGAAGAAGAGCGGCAAGTCTTGACCCGTCGCGTGTTGCTTGCGGTTGGGCGCCGCGGCTCGCCTCGCAAGCTCCCGCTCGAGCTGCCTGACGCGACCCTCGACTCGGTGTTCTATCACCTGGCGGACGCGCGCACGTTCGCGAACAAGCGGGTGCTGATCGTGGGCCTCGGGGACGTGGCGATGGAGACGGCGATTGCCATCGGGCGGCAGCCGGGGACACACGTCACGGTTGTTTACCGTGGGGAAACGTTCAAGCGCGGGAAGCGACGCAACATCCAGGAGTTCGAGCGCTTGGTGCGCGGTGAGCGCATCGAGCTCTTGTGGAACAGCGAGGTGACGAGCGTCGCTTCGAGCGGGCGCGCCGGTGAGCTGGGGCAGGGGCTCAAGGTGTGGCTGAGCCAGGCTGGCGTGGAGCGAGTGCTGGAACACGACGCGCTGTTCGTCATGATCGGCAGCGTGGCCCCCTGGCAACTGCTCGAGAGCTTTGGAGTGCGCCACGGTGCGCCTCACCCCCCAGAAAAGACCGACGATCTGCCGCCCAGTGACGCGCCCATCAGCACGGAGAGGAGCTCCTAGCGCATGCCAACTCATGGAAAGCACTAGAAAATTCTTTCTGCGCAAGCGGGAGATCGAATTCACTGCTTTTTCGTACAAGGTGAAAGCTCAGGCCATCGGGTGCGTTGAGCATCTGAAGTGAGGGAGTCTCAGATGAAGGTTGGAACGGTTGGGTTACTCGCGGCGCTGGGGATGACGTTGACCTCGGTGTCGGTTTGGTCGCTCACCCCCGAGGCATCGGCGGACCCTCAGGTACCTGTGGTGGGGAGTGATTTGGTGGTGGCCGATCCCGGGCCAGCCCAACCGGTCATCCGCGCGGATTTCACCGCGGGTAGCACCGTGATGGTCGAAGGCCGCCTCGGCCACGGTGTGATGCAGGCCGGACGAGACAACGAGACCTACCTGATGGCCCGCGTCTTCGCCGATGGCAGCGCTCGGGCCACCGAGGCGGCACCGGTCAATCTGGCCATCGTCATCGATCGCTCGGGCTCGATGAAGGGCAAGCGCCTGGAGAACGCGCTGAACGCTGCTCGGGGCACCATCGCGGGGCTGAACCGCGGCGACGTGGTGAGCGTGATTGCCTACGACGTCGAGGCCGAGACCCTGGTGCCTCCGACCACGATCGACGAGAGCTCTCGCGCCCGGGTCACCGAAGCGCTGGCCAACGTGCGCGCCGTGGGTGACACCTGTATCT
>JAUILJ010000672.1 GCA_030433055.1 Polyangia bacterium | reverse complement strand
GCGCGCCCCGGCGCCCGATGGCGTCCAGGCCACAGCCCTCGGCGCGGGCGGAAACTACCGCGACCTGGTCTTCGGGCCACAACGGAAGCACCGGTAAATCGCGGGCCATTTGCCCGGCGATCTTCCTGTACAGGTCGCGCCGCTCCTCGCGCGCGTTCGACTTGCTCGCTCGATCCAGCCAGGCTCCGACTTGGGCGCTGCGGTAGCGCGCTCGGTTCTTGCCTTCACCGCCTTCGCCAGGAATTCCATGCGGATTAAAAAACCAGTTGAGGATGTTGGGCTCCGTCAGCTCCGGCATTTGCAGCACCGCGAGCTGGAAGTCCCCGGAGTCCAGGCGCTTGAGCAACACGCCAAGGTCCAGGGCCACCACCCGTACGGTTGCCCCCGCGTCCTCCAACATTTGAGCGATGGCCCTCGCGATGGTCAGGCGGGCGCGGTCTGTACTGGTGGTGAGCGTGATCGGCGGAGCCTGGCTCAAGGTCGTTCGCGCCGCCTCCAGATCATACGGGAGGGGTTGCGCGGCCGTGTCGGCTGACCAATGTCCTCGCGGAAATAATCCGCTGGCAACCTCCGCCTTGCCCGCCAGTAGAGTGTCGACCAGCAGCCAGCGATCGATCGCGTGACCAATGGCCCGCCGGAACGCGATCTCGTTCGTCGGAGCTCGATCGTTCTGGAACAGCATGTACGTCACGTTGGCTCCTGAGCGTGACTTCACCTTCAGGTCGGGGCGCTTGGCGAGCGCCGGCAAGATGGTCGCGGAGATCGCGTTCGGAGCGATGTCGGCGCTCCCAGCCATCAGGCGCAGCGCCCGTGCGTTCTCATCCCTTACCGTGCGGATCACCAGATGAGCGCCGTCTCCAGTCGCTGCAGCCGCCCCAGGGTGTGGGGGTGAGGAGCTTCGTTTGGTGAGCCCGAGCGCCGCCGCCTGCCCCGGAACGGCTTCCAACTTCAGCTCGGCCCAGTCGAAGTGCGTGATGCGGTAAGCGCCAAGCCCATCGAGCTCACCCCGGGCGCTCTGAGGGGTGCTGGCCTGATCCGCACGCAGGATCGGCACTTCCAGGTCCGAGAGCAACGTCGCGCGGGGCTTGGCCAAGGTGAGCTCCAGGTTCCCCTCACCCAAATCCCGGCAAGCACCGATGGATTCTGCGACGACGCGGTGGGGGCTGCCCAGGCTCTTGTCTGCTAGCGCCTTCAGGGTCGCGCAGACGTCGCTGACTTCCAGTAGTTTTCCACTGTGGAATTTTAGGCCTGGTCTCAGGCTGAGTTCCAGGTGGCTCGAGTCCTTCCAGCGCCAGCTCTGGGCGACGAGCGGGACTGGCTCGAGGCTGTTCGGGTCGAGCCCCGCCAGCCCAGCGTGCACCAGGCGGGTGACCTTGATGTCCAGCGCCCGGGTGGTGAAGCGCGGATCGAGCGAGCTGAACTCGGTTGGAACGACTACCTCCAACGCGCGGCGCTGGTCGCTGTATTCCGGAGCGCCGCTCGTGGAGCATCCCGTACCCACCGCCACCCACAGCAACACAGCCATCAGAACGCTGCGAGCGTAGCTGCGGGTCTGTCCAGGTCCCCACGTCACCCGTTGCCCGTATCAGATGCTACAACCCGGTGCATGCGGAATCGAAACGCCTGGCTGGTCTCGCTCGCGGCGCTGCTGGCCCTTGCGGGCGGCAGCCTGCTTCGCACGTCGCAACCCGCTCCCGAGGTCATCGCCGAAGCTCCACGGAGCGGTGCGGCCGCCAGCCTGGACAAGCGTATCGATGAACTCCGTGCCTGGGTGATCGAGGGCAAAGGCAAGCTGACGGTGCGGGTGCTCGACGTGGAGACGGGCAAGCGGATCGCGGGAGTGGACGATACGCAAGCGCTGAACCCCGCCTCGAACATGAAGGTCGTGACGGCGGCAGCGGCGCTCGAGCTCCTTGGACCAGACTTTACTTTCCGTACGGGAGTGTACGGAGAACTCAATGACACTCACTCGACATCACTCGTGCTGCGCGGAGATGGTGATCCCTCGCTTGGCATGGGCGACATTTGGCGCCTCGCGTCCGCGCTGGTTCAAAGCGGCCTGCGTCAGGTCGACGGTGATGTGCTGGTGGATCAGAGCCGCTACGACGGGCAGTACGTGCCTCCCGCCTTCGACCAGCAGCCGAACGAGTGGGCCTATTTTCGCGCACCGGTGAGCGCGGTGGCGCTGGAGGAGAACACCGTAACGCTCAACGTCGTTCCGACGCTCCCAGGCAAGCCTGCACGCATCTGGTTCGACCCGCCGGGCTTCGTCAGCGTGAGTGGTCAGCTCAAGACCCAAGAGAAGGGGAAGGGACAGAGTGTTCAGCTCCGCCTGACTCCCGCCGGAAACAAGCTGCGAGCCGACCTCGATGGTCACGTCGCCGAGAGCCTGCCGCGGCAACGCTTCACCAAGCGCGTGGATGACCCGACGCTGCTGGCGGGATTTGCGCTGGCCAGCGCGCTGGAGAGCTTGGGAGTGGAGATCAAGGGAAAGGTCAAGCCTGGCGGCGCGAGCGAGAAGCGCGAGCTGGTCCACGTCAACTCAGCGCCGCTGAACGTCCTGGTGCAGCGCCTGGGCAAGGACAGCGATAATTTTTATGCGGAAATGCTGTTCAAGGCCATAGCCGCGCACGCGCAGCCCGGAGAGCCATCCACCTTCAAGCAGGCTGCGGTCGAGGTATCTCAGTGGTTGGCGGGAGTCACTCCTGGGGCGCCTGCCAGTTCACCCGCGCCCGCGCCCAGCGGCTCTGCGTCGTCAGACGCCTCGGACCACTCGGCGGACGTGATCCTCAATGGCTCGGGCTTGTTCGACGCCAATCGCCTCAGCGCGGCCACGCTGACCCGAGTGCTGAGCCACGCTTACCGGGACCCACGGCTATCGGCGGAGTTCGTGGCCCAGCTGTCCGTCGGCGGTGTCGATGGCACCTTGCGCTCGAGGTTGCGTCAGCACCGCAAGTCTCGCGCCGTGCGAGCGAAGACAGGCACGCTCGCTCGTGTCGTCGCCCTGAGCGGCTACGTGCTTCGAGTGGGCAACGAGCCGTACGCTTTCAGCATCCTGGTCAACGGGATCTCGGATCACGCGGGGGTCCGTCGCCGCATGGATCGAGTGGTGGACGCGCTCGTCGCGTTGAGCAACCAAGACTGAAGCCGCCGTGTCTTTGTCTGCGATTTGGCGCTGTCCTGGTCGCGATGCGCGATCTCACGTTGCTAGCGGCGCCCCACGACACTACGAACGCTCTGTTGTCCGCCTCATCCCCCACACCGGAGACGGCCTCGGCTGACGAGCCTGGCCCCAGCGATCCTCAGGAACCCTCAGCCCAGAAGACGTCCAAGCGTGACCTGACTCAGGGCCCTGTGGGCCCGACGCTCACTCGGCTCGCGGTGCCGATGGCGTTCGGGATCGGCGCCGTGATCCTGTTCGGTGTCGTGGACACCATCTACGTCGGTCAGCTGGGTGCGGAGCCGCTGGCCGCGATGAGCTTCACGTTCCCCATCGTGTTCACGGTGATGAGCCTGTCGATGGGTATGGGGATCGGGGTGATGGCCGTGATTTCCCGCGCGATCGGGGAAGGGGACAACCGCAAGGTCACTCGCCTCACGACTCACGGCTTGATGCTGGCGTTCCTGCTCGTCGTGCTGCTGGCCGCGTTGGGCTTGCTCACGCTGGAGCCGCTGTTCTCGACGCTGGGCGCTGGACCGGAGCTGATGCCATTGATCAAGGCGTACATGGTGCCTTGGTACCTGGGTGTCGGGCTCCTGGTGGTGCCCATGGTGGGCAACAGCGCGATCCGCGCAACGGGCGACACGAAGACCCCGGCGCTCATCATGATGCTCGCGGGTGGACTGAACGTGATCCTCGATCCGCTGCTGATCTTCGGCATCGGTCCGTTCCCCCGCCTCGAGTTGATGGGCGCAGCGCTGGCCACGGTGATCTCATGGTTCATCACCTTCATCGCGGCGTTCTGGATCCTGGCGAAGCGGGAAAAGATGCTGGGCCTCCGCTACCTCAAGCCGACGGGGATCCTGGGCTCCTGGAAGCACATCCTGAGCATCGGACTGCCTGCGGCAGCGACGAACATGCTGGTGCCCCTCGCCGCCGCCGTGCTCACGCGCATTGCCTCGCGGTTTGGGCACAACGCGGTCGCCGCATACGGAGTGGGCACACGGGTGGAGTCACTCTCCATGATCGGCATCATCGCGATCAGCGCGTCAGCCACGCCGTTCGCCGGACAGAACTTCGGCGCGCGCAAGAGCGAGCGTATCCGCGAGGCACTCCGTTTTGGCGCCAAGGCATGTTTGGTCTGGGGGTTAGGGATCGCGCTGGTGCTGGGCGTGGCGGCGCCGTTCATTGCTGGGTGGTTCAGCAGCGAGGGCGACGTGGTCACACCGGCGTCTTGGTACATGCGCCTGGTCCCGATCAGCTACGGGGCCTACGGTATCTCGGTGTTCTCCGTGAGCCTGTTCAACGGGATCAACCGGCCGCTGAACGCTGGACTGGTGATCGTGGTGCGCTTGTTCGTGCTCGCGGTGCCGCTGGCGTTGCTCGGCGCTGCGGTCCAGGGCCTCTACGGGATGTTCCTCGGCGTGACCGTCGCCAACGTGGTCATCGGGGGGCTCGCCCTGGTGATGGTGCGCGCTCAGATGAAGCGGTTGGACCAGCAGTTTGGTCTCACCCCCGAACCCCCGCGCTGAGCAGGCTGAGGCGGGGCGATCGCGGAGGGAGTCGACGTTCCGCCGCTCGTGGTTCGCGATCAGCGGCGCTTCGCGAGTAGGCCAGCGAAGAACAGCACTCCCGCGCCCAACAGCGTCAGCCACAGCCCGAGGAACGTGGTCCGCCAGAGCAGGAGTAGCACCTCGGTGAGGGACCAGAGCAAGAACACTCCGCCCACCAGCAGCGCGACGCGGGCAGCGGCCCGCTTGTTGGTCAGGGCCATTGCAGCCGCGATCAGCGCGCCCACCGGGAGCAGGTAGATCGCGTAGTACTGCGCTCCGCGTTGAGAGGCGACCTTGGCGATTTGCCATCCGTTAATCGAGATGTTCGCCGGTCCGAAGGAGAAGCCGAACCACGCCAT
>JAUILJ010000671.1 GCA_030433055.1 Polyangia bacterium | reverse complement strand
ACATCGAGCAGCGCCTGGAGCTCGGGGCCGCTGGGCCCTTCTTCGTTCGTCAGGGCGAGCTCGGGCGCGCCAGCGACGCCAGCCCGCGCCTTGCGCCCAAACACACAGGTCTGAATCCAAGTCGGGCACACCCGACTCACCGCCTCCAAGCGCTCCACCTGGCGCGCCCCCTCCCCCCCAACGGAGTTCACCGCCTGCATACCTTCACGCGTCGCTCGATCGAGCTTGAACCAGACGACGCCACCCAGCGCCGCGAAGCGCTCCAGCGCTTGCAGCACATGAGGCTTCCCCGACATCGAGCCGTTCGTGATCAGAGTGCACGGCAGTGTGCCGAGCAAGCCGCGCGCGCGAAGCAGCTGCTCGAGGAGCGTGATCACCTCAGCAAACTGCGGGCTCGTGGTGGGCTCCCCGTTGCCGCTCAACGCGATGTCCTTCAGTGCTCGAGCGCCTTCCGGCACGCGCCGCTGCATGAAGTCGCCTTCCAGGATGTCGTCGAGCAGCGCGTTCAGCTCGCGCTCCAGCATCGCGAGGTCGATCTGCGGGCCGTTTCCGCGAGACAACTCTGGAACCTGGCAGTACACGCAGCGCCAGTTGCACGCGTTGTTGGGGTTGAGATTGATCCCTACGGATACTCCACCTGCGCGCCGCGACACCACCGGGTAGACGTAGGTCAGGCCCGCCGAGTCGCGATCATGGTTCACCACACTGAGCTGGCGCTCGGACATCGCCGCACGCTAGCACCCGCCACGGATCCGTTCGAGGACTGGCCGGGAGCGCCTAACCCCCTGAAATTAAAACTTCTTTCGAAGCATCTGAATTCATGACTCGAGCGCCTCGATTTTTCCCTTGCGCGAAGCGTGAATACCGTTCATTTTTTGAACGTGGTTCACGAATCAGGAGCGACCAGTAGCCGGAGCGCGCGCAAGCGCGAGGCGCGGCAGAATCAGATCCTCGAGATCGCCGAGCGCCTGATCGCTGAGGAGGGCATCGAGTCGTTCAGCCTGCACGCCGTCGCGCGGGAGCTCGACGTCGTGACGGGCACCCTCTATCGCTACTTTCCGAACAAGGACGCGCTGGTCGCCGCGCTCCATCGCCGCGCCATCGCGGATCTCCACCAGCGCTTCGGCGAGCATGCGCGGCGCCTGTCGTGCGAGCTCGATCGAGTCGAGCTGAGTCATGAGGTGCGAGTGCTGACCGAGCTGTGCGCCGCGTCTCGCTTCTACCTCGATCTGCCCGAGCAACTGCCGAACCGCTTTCGCTTCGTCTGGCTGATGCTCGGCGACCCGCGCTCGTTGATCCGCCCGGAAGACGTACCGAAGTCCGCCGTGCCCTTGCTCGCGTTCTTGAGCGACGTTCGTGCGCTGTTCGAGCGCGCTTCGAAGCTCGGTGCCCTGTCCGAGGGAAGCGGCCTGGACCGCACGCTGGTGTTCTGGTCGGCGCAGCAAGGCGTCGTGCAGCTGCAGAAGCTCCAGCGCTACGAAGCTCGGCTCTTCGACTACCGCCGCCTGGGCGCACAGCTCGCGCGCCCGCTGCTCATCGGCTGGGGCGCGTCGCCCGCTGCCTTGGACCGCGCCGAGCAGGTGCTCGACCAAATCACTCAGGCCAACTAGCCGCATAGGCTTGGAATAGGGGAATCGTCATGTTGTTCGTATCGCCCACCGCTTTCGCCGCTGGCGCCGCCGGCTGGACCTTCGCTGAGTACGCCCTGCACCGCTGGCTGGGGCACTCGAAGGCCACCAAGCAAAAATCCTCGGGGAAAGGCTCGCTGTTGAGCGGAGACTTCGGACCCGAGCACCGCACTCACCACGCCGACACCACCTATTTCGCGCCGACCTCACGCAAGCTGAAGGCCGCGGCGATGCTCGTCCCGGTGCTCGGCGCTGGAGCCAGCCTGGTCGTGGGACCACGCCGCGGGATCTCGTTCGCGCTGGGTTTCGCCAGCTGCTACGCCGGCTACGAGCTCGTGCACCGGCGTATTCACACCCACGCTCCTCGCGGCCCGTACGGCCGCTGGACGCGCAGGCATCACCTGGCCCACCACTTCAACGCCAAGATCAACCACGGAGTGACCACGCCCGTGTGGGACTTCGTCTTCGGTACCTATCAGCCCCCCGGCAAGGTCCGTGTCCCCTCTCGCATCGTTCAACACTGGATGATCGACAGTGAAGGCAAGCTGAAGCCTGAGTTCGCAGCAGACTACGAGCTGGTGGGCAAGCCTCGCCCGACTCCGAGCACGAGCGTCGAGGCAGCTAGCGCACCCGCGGCTTGAGTTCCAGGTAGCCCGCCTCGCTGAGCGCCATCAGGTAGGCGCCGAGCCAGCGCCCCTGCTCGTCCAGAGCGGCTGGGGTGGAGATCGAGGCGAGCAAGTCCCGCGCTCGCGCCCGCCCCGACGCGCCCGGGGTACCGACCTCGGTCGTGGCGCGCATTTTTTCCCCTTGGAATTCTTGGAGATGCAGCAGCAGCCTCGCGGCGGTGACGTTCGCTCCGAACGGATGGCGACGCGTGGCGAACACACCCGCGGCATCGGGGTCGGGGCTGACCGCCCAGTACGCCTTCACTGACTCGTCCCACAAGGCACTCATGGCCTCCGCGATGCGCGCCGCGGAGGCGCTCAGGTCGGCCGCCGCCGCGGCGTCTCCGCTGGCTCCGAGCGCCTCAGCGAGCCGAACCAGCCCGAGACCGAGGCAAGCCGCGTCCGCGAGGTGGTAGCGCCCAGTGTCTTTCGCGGCGTGCTTCACCCGACCATCGGGCAACACGTGGCTCTTGAGCAGCTTGCGCGCGACGCGCAGGCCACGCGCGGTCGCCGCTCCGTCGCCTGCGCGGCCCAGCGCCGCCAGTGCGCCGAGCATGAGGCCGCTCTCCTCCGCATAGACATGGCTATCCACCCGGGGCAGCCCGAGCTTCAGGCGCTCGGGTTCCGACTTGGCGTAGTAGATCTTGCCATCAACGAAGCGGCTCTGGCGATCGTGGGCGCCGACGTCCGCGTCTTGGCTCACGTAGAAGCCAGCGCCTCGTGGAGCCGTGAGGAAACGTTCAACGTAACTCGAGATGGCTCGGGCCCAGCCGAGGTAGCGCCTGTCACCGCTCAGCCGAGCCGCGTTGGCGTAGGCTTCGAGGTTCGCGGCTTGGAACGTCATCAGCTTTTCGTAGTGTGGTTTTGCCCAGGTGCTGCCATCGGAGTACTGGTAGATGCCGCCCCACACCGGATCGATCAAGGCCGCTTGTTGCCTCAGCGTGAACAGCGCTCGACGCCGTGCGGCAACGTCGCCAGCCTTCCCGCGCATGACCTCGAACTGGGCATTCTCACCTAGCGGCGCCTTCTGGCGCACGCCCCAGCCGCCCTGTTCCTGATCGTAGTAGGAGTCGAAGTCCCGCAAGGCCCGTTCAGCCACCCAGCGCATCGCCGCTGGTGTCGCAGACGCCTGCCCAGGCTCCAGTGACTCGCCCTCGGAGCGCTCGGCGCGGTCTGCGCGCTCGAGGATCTCCAACAGCTCGTCCGGTTCGAGGTAGCCGCGGTACTTTCCGAGCTCCTGGGCGTCCGGGCTGAGCAAGATCGTTGCTGGCCAGCCCCACTCGGCGTAGCGCTCCTCGATGTCTGGGCGCGAGTCTATATCCACACGGATAACAACGAAGCGCTCCTGGAGCAGCTTGCCCACTCTCGGGTCGCGGTAGGTCGTCTCCTCCATCACATGACACCAGTGGCACCAGACCGCCGCCCCATGCAGCAGGATGAAGCGGCGCTCGCGGCGCGCGCGCTCGAATGTCTCCTTCGACCAAGGCTGCCAGGCGAACACCTGCGCCTTGCCTGAAGTCCGCGCGAGTCCGATGTTCACGGCGTCCGGGGTTCCCGCTCGGACCAGATGCGGCGCCGTCGCCGGCTCCGCTCGCGTCGCACAGCCGCTCGCCGCGAGCGCTGCGAATACCAGCGCTCGCCAAGGCCCGCGGCGGCTGTAGTTCGCCCCCATGCAGGTCAGTACGCGCCAAGCGGACGGTCGGATCGCGACCTGACCACTCGGCAGTGAAGTTGCTGTCATGTCCGAAAATGGCCAGTCCATCGCGGCGCCTGGGTGTACCACTGAAGGCGTGACGGACGATGACCAGCGTTACCGCGCCCTGAGCGCCCGAGACCACCGCTTCGACGGTGTGTTCTTCGTCGCCGTCAGTAGCACGGGAGTCTACTGTCGGCCCATCTGCCCGGCGCGGCTGCCCCTGCGGAAGAACTGCAACTTCTTCGACAGCGCCGCCGAAGCCGAGCGCGCCGGCTACCGCGCGTGTTTTCGCTGTCGCCCGGAGCTCTCCCCTGGCTCGGCTCCGATGGATCGTCCAAGGGCGCTGGCCGATCGCGCCTGCGAGCGTATCCGCGCGGGAGCGTTGAACGAAGGCAACGCCGCCGCGCTGGCCCAGGAGCTGGGAGTCAGTGAGCGGCATCTGCGCCGGACGCTCCAGGAGCACCTCGGTGTGTCTCCGGTAGAGCTCGCCCAGACCGCGCGCCTTGGCCTGGCAAAGCAGCTACTCCACGACACGCGTCTGCCGCTGAGCCAGGTGTGCCACGCGAGCGGCTTCGGGAGCGTGCGGCGCTTCAACGCGCTGTTCAAGGCCCGCATGGGTCGCTCGCCATCGGAGCTTCGAAAGGGACTCGCGGCCGCCGAAGCGTCCGCCTCGAGCCTTCGGCTCCGCCTCGACTATCGCCCTCCCCTGGCCTTCGAGTGGCTGCTCGACTTCCTGCGCGTGCGGGCGATCCCAGGCGTCGAGTACGTGGATGACACAAGCTACTCCCGTCTCGTCCACATTGGGCCGCACCTCGGCTGGCTGCGCGTGAGCGCCATCGCCCAGCGACCCGCGCTGCGCGTCGAGGTGTCGCACACGCTGGTGCCATGCCTGATGCAAGTGCTCAGCGCGACCCGCCACCTGTTCGACCTGGATGCTCATCCGAGCGCGATGACGCAGTGCCTCGCGCTCGATCCCTGGCTCGCGCGAGCCGCTCAGAGCGCTCCAGGCCTGCGGGTTCCAGGGGCATTCTCGGGCTTCGAGATCGCCGTACGCGCGCTGCTGGGCCAGCAAGTATCAGTCAAGGC
>JAUILJ010000670.1 GCA_030433055.1 Polyangia bacterium | reverse complement strand
CACCCCTGGAGCTGCCGTCGATGAGCGGCGTCGGCGACCCCAGGGGCGAGGAGCAGCCAATCCCCAAGGAAACGACTCCCGAGCTGAATGGGGGCACCACCCAGAGCCACGTCGCGGGCGACCACGCTGGCAAAGGCGGCACTCCGCGCTCCGACCCCGCCGTGAACCTCTCCGACAGTGACGACGGCATCAGCCTGGACCGCGACCCGCTGAATCGCCTGGACCGCTCACAGGTGCAGCGGCTCAAGACGAGCGAACTGCGACGCTCGCAGGATGACCGCCGCGCGACCCCCAACCCCATGCAGCTGTCCTTCGTGGTCACCGGCAACGGCGGGCGCATGGAGCGCCGCACCCCGAGCCCTTACGACCCAGCACGTGGCGACTTGAGTGGCGGGGCGTCCAGCACGAGAGGTGGCGCGCTCGGCGTCGATTTGGATCCCGACGGAAACCTATCGCGTCAAGGCGGGGAGCTCGAGGGCAGTGACAAGGAGCGCTCGGCGCTCGGCGTTGGCAATGGCAGCAAGCGCAAGGACTACCGCATGAGCGCGCGGGTCGCCCTGGCCCGCCCTGCGGTTCCCCGAGCACGTGCTGCCGTACCCGCGCGCATCCCGGGCAAGCCTCAGGACACCCAGGACAGCCAACAAGAGGTCGCCAGCGCCGTGCGAGCGCTCATCCAGGCGAGCACCGCCGGTGGCCCGAAGGGCCACGGGCCCGGCGGTCAAGCCGGGCCCGGCCGCCCAGGCAGCGGAGGCAAGAGCGGCCCCGGATCGCGGTCCCGGGCGGCCGGCGGCGGTGGGGTGTATCGCGGTGGGACCCCAGCGGGCCTCACCCCCTACTTCCTCAACTTGGAGCAAAAGATCGACTGGAGCGATGCGTTCCCCGACTGGGCCATCGCCGAGGGACGCAATGGACTGGCCATCATCCTCTTCAACCTCGGACCCAGAGGCGAAGTCAGTGGGATCCGGGTGGAGCGCCCCAGCGGTGTCGCAGAGTTCGATGCCGCGGTGATCCGCGCCATCCGCCGGGCGGCGCCGTTCGGGAGGCCGCCGAGGGGCTTGGGGACACCGCTGCCCATCCGCATGAGCTTCGACGCGCTGAACCCCATCGTGGGCCGCAGCGGGCCAGGTCGCGGGGGCACTCCCCGGGTGCGCTAGGCGGCCGCACGGCACGGCCTCTCGGGCGCCCAACTGGCTTGACAGACTGGCGTTCGCCGCGCATATACGCGGGCCCTCGCTGAAGTAGCTCAGTTGGTTAGAGCAGGCGTTTCATACGCGCCGGGTCGGGAGTTCAAATCTCTCCTTCAGCACCAAGCGCCGCTGGCAGCGCTCCCTGGCAACCGGGGGCAACAGCGGCTTGCTCAGCTGGCCAGGACGACGACCAGCACCACACCCAGCAGCAGCGCGACCACACCAACGATGGCGGGCACGAGCCAGGTGTTCTTGGGGACGCCCAACGGCACGTCGTCGTAGCTGGCCTGCATGGGATAGGCCGGGCCACCCATGGGCTGCGGCGGCAAGTTGACCATCGGGGCACCGGGAGGTGCGGCTTGCGCCATCGCCTCGTCCATCAGCCCCAGCGAGTCCGAGTCGCCAAAGAAGCCATCCGCGATGCCATCGGCCGGCGCTGCCGCCTGAGCCTGCATCAGCTCTGGCATCCGCGCGGAAATTTGTTGTTCCAGGTCGTCCTGGGTGCGCTTGGCCCAGTCAGCATGAGTCCCGGTGAGGCCATATGCCAGGCCCACCGCGTCAGCCAGCGCACCCATACTCGGGGTGCGCATCGACGCCTGCTTCTTGAACGCCTTGAGCAGCACCGCGTCCAGGGTCGGGGGCACCGGATACTTCTTGCCCTGACCGACGACGCTCGGCGGAGGCGGCTCCTTGGTCAGGATCTCGAGCAAGATGCTGGGACCGTTGTTGCCCTTGAAGGGCACGGAACCGCACAGGCACTCATACAGGATGGCGGCCATCGCCCAGACATCGGCGCGCTGGTCGAGGGTGTCGAGCCCCTGAGCCTGCTCGGGCGCCATGTAGTACGGCGAGCCAATCGTCGTGCCCATCACGGTGAGCTTCTTCGCGTTGTCCGCCTTGTCCTTCACGGAGCCAAAATCCAGGATCTTGACCACGTCGCCTTCGGCCGTCTGACAGAGGAAGATGTTGTCCGGCTTCAGATCCCGGTGCACCAATTTGCGCGCGTGGGCTTCATCGAGGCCAATCGCGACCTGGCTGATCATGCGTACGATGCGGGCCGGCGGTAACACGCCTTCCCGCTTCAGCGTCGCTCGCAGTTCCTCTCCGTACAGGAACTCCATCATCAGGGCGTAGCTGCCGTCAGGCGTGCCCTGAAAGTCGATGACCTCGACGATGTGATCGTGGGGCAACAACGCGGAGACTTCGAACTCGCGCTTGAAGCGCTCGACCGCGACGGCGTCGCGGACCACATCCTGATGCAGCACTTTGAGCGCGACGCTCCGTCGCTGCTGCATGTCGAGCGCCTCGTAGACGCGCCCCATGCCGCCGTCAGCAACCACCCGGCGCACCTGATAGCGCTGAAACAGCATCTGCCCGATGCGAGCGTCCTGATCGTCGGACATGACGGGGGCCTGGGTGGCGCTCACGAGCTGTGAGCCGTCATCCGGGCAAAACCCCGCATCCAACGGATACAGGCGACCGCAAACGGGACAGGCCTTCACGTAATCAGGCCTCGGTTTCTGCTTCGCCGTCCCCGTCCTCGGAAGGAGCGGTCGGCGGCTTGAAGTAGATGATGCGCAGGCAGCTGGGGCACTGATCGAAGCTCTCGCCGCGACGCAGGGTCTGGAACATCATCGGCAACAGCAGGATGTGGCACTCCGAGCACTTGCCGTCGGTGGTGTGCGCGATACCGCTGCCACGCCGCTGACGGATCATGTCGTACTTGCGGTACATCTGAGGCTTGACCGTCTTGACCACCGCCTCGCGCTCTTTCTTTTTTTCCGTCTGGATTTTTTCCAGCTCCGCGAGCTTGGTGGTCACCGCGCCTTCGGTGGATCCGAGGTCGCCGGCGATCTCTGCCAGCTGCTTCTCGGTCTCGGCGATGTCGGCTTGCGCCTGGTCGTGCAGCGCATCCAGCTTCTGAATCTCTACCTCGCGGTCTCGCTGGAGCTTGCGCAGTTCTTCGAGCTCGCGCTGGACGGCGTTGGCTTCACGCTCGGTGCGACAGCGAGCGAGCTTCTCGCGGGACCGATCGACCTGCACGGTCATCTGGCGCATCTCCTGGAGGCTCTCGGCTCGCTGGCGCTCCATGTCGCTCATCACCCCGCGATCCCGCTCGATACGAGCTTCCAGCTCCTGCTGACGCTCGCGCTTTTCTTCCAGGGCGCCCCGCTCGACGCCGAGCTGCTCACCCACCTCCGCCAGGATAGCGTCCAGAGCAGCGAGTCGTTCTAACGCTTCGATCTCCGATTGAATCTTCACAGGGGGTCGTGGCTCCTTGTTACTCGGCGATGCCTATACAGGCTGTTTGTGGCGACGCCTAGCAGGGTAAGTCGGCGACTGGCCGAAAAGAGGGCTGCGGCGGATCGGGGATCCTCCGAAACATTGTCTGAGCGCGACGAACGACATGCGTTCGCCGCAGTCAACGGAACTCCGTTGGCGCGGCGTGCTCGGTAGGCCCACCTGGGTTCGAACCAGGAACCACCCGTTTATGAGACGGACGCTCTGACCGATTGAGCTATGGGCCCGGGCTGACCATCCGGGAGACACCCAGCGAGGAACGCTCCTGGCGCGCGACCACGAGGAGCGGCGCGAGCCGGGAACTCCCAGCGTTGAGTGTCGCGAGCAAGGGGAATGCAGTGACTCGTGACCGAGCAAGGATCGGGGGCGGGTCTTCTTGCATCCACCGCACCCAACCAGCGTATGGGCCGGCGGGAGCTCCACGGGGCAGAACCTACTCGAACGGCTCAACCCGGGCAACCGCCAGCGCGGTCAGATTCACCTAGGGCCCGGGCGGAGCAGGTGCGCGCGGGTCGGAGCAGCAGCGGAAGCCCACCTGGTAGAAACGAAACCACTGATTGTGGAAGGTCGTCATGGGCCGACAGCGTGCCCGGATTGGTCCCCAGTAGCCGCCCTTCAGGCCGCTCGGGTACGGCTTCCCGCTCTCGTTTATCACCCATTCGTCGACGTTTCCGGTGAGGTCGTGGACGCCGAACGGACTCACGCACGAGAGCTCGCCGCTCAGCACCCGTTGATCGAGGCCGGCCACTTCTTCCGCCACGGCGCGGTCCGAGTCGAACGCAGCGAAGTCGGGGAAGCGGTATTTGCGGTCGATATTGCAGCGCTGCGCGTCGCGGTCGTAGCCGTACGGGTAGGGCAGCCGCTCCTCCCCTTCGCAGGCGAAGTTCCACTCGCTCTCGGTGCACAGCCGCTTGCCCAGCTCCCGACAGGTAGCCTCAGCCTCGAACCAACTCACCATCACGACGGGTAGCGCGCCTCGCTGGTTGGGAAACTCGTAGCGATCCATGCAGAAACGCCGCTCTGCCACCCGCCCCTCGCAGATCGCTCGGTGCTCGAATCGAGCGCACCGCCCCTGGGCGCGATTCGCCCACTCCAAGCAGCGGTGACCCACGAATGGGCAGTACTTTCCGCGGATCTCCTGCATGTCTCCCGGGCACGCCGAAGCGCTCTCGGCCGCGGGTTTGGGGGTGAGGGTGCGGTCGCTGGGAGGCTGCGTGATCGCGCCACGCGCGGGGGGCGAGCTGGGCGCGCTGGCCGCTGGCTGCGTGACGTCCGTGCTGGCCACGGACTCACCGCGACGCTCGGTCTGACAGCCGAGCGCCACGCCGAGCCCCATCCAGACCAGCCAGCGCGTCACCATGCATGACTTGCCGCAGGAGGACGCCCGAAGGCAAACCTTCGCGCCTAACCCCCAAATCGACGGGTGCGCTCCAGCCGCGGCGTGGGCTTGTTTCAGCCAGAAAACCCGTGAGGTGTGCCAACTCGGTTGACGCCCCGCGCAGCGAGGGTCGCCCAACGCGGGAAGAGCGGGTTATGTTAGCAGCCCTTTGAAAACCCCCTCAGATCCCCTGCAGTACCTCAGCGTGAGGGGT
>JAUILJ010000669.1 GCA_030433055.1 Polyangia bacterium | reverse complement strand
GGACGCAACACCAAAGGCTTGCCAGGGCGCTACAAGCTGCTCGGCCAGACGCTGATCGGTGCCATCGCGCTCGGCTACGTGTTCCTCTACGAGCCCAGCCTGCCCAAGGAGTGGATGGCCATCCGCACGCGGCTCGCGATCCCCTTCCTCGCGTTTTCGAAGCACCCCATCGAGCTTCCGCTTTACGTCTACGTCGCGTTTGCGCTGTTCGTGGTGGTGGCCATGAGCAACGCGGTCAACCTGACAGACGGCCTCGATGGGCTGGCGATCGGTCCGGTCATGATCAACGCGGGCACCTACCTGGTGTGGGCGTACCTCGCGGGTCTGGTGATCTTCGGGCGACCCGTGGCGCAATACCTGGACATCGCGGGGATCCCTCAGATGGGTGAGCTCGCGATCTTCGGGGCCGCGGTGATCGGCGCCGGCATCGGCTTCCTCTGGTACAACACCTACCCAGCGCAGGTGTTCATGGGGGACGTGGGTTCGCTCGCGCTGGGCGGTGGCATCGGCATGATGGCCGTGCTCACCAAGAACGAGCTGTTGTCGATCCTGGTTGGCGGTATTTTCTTCCTGGAAACGGTGAGCGTCATCACTCAAGTGGTCAGCTTCAAGCTGTTCGGCAAGCGCGTGTTCTTGATGGCGCCGATTCATCACCACTTCGAGAAGAAGGGGTGGCCCGAGCCGCGCATCATCGTGCGCTTCTGGATCATCTCGGTGCTGCTCGCGTTGGTGAGCTTGTCGTCCTTGAAACTGAGGTAGGCATGGACTTGGTTGGCAAGAGGGTCGTCGTGGTCGGGCTCGGAAAGAGCGGCCACGCCGCGGCTGCATTTTGTGCGCGCCAGGGCGCGACGGTGGTGGTTAGCGACTCCCGCGAGGAGAGCGTGCTGCGACAGGAGGTCGCCGAGCTCGTCACCCGCGGCGCGCGCGTCGAGGTGCGCGCCGGGGCGCAGACAGCGGATGTGTTCGCTGGCGCAGATCTGGTGGTGGTGAGCCCCGGCGTGCCCGCCCTGGCGGTGCTCGAGGAGGTGGCCCGTGGGGGCGTCGAGGTGATCGGAGAGCTGGAGCTCGCGTCGCGTTTCCTCGAGGCACCGATCTTGGCTGTGGGGGGCACCAACGGCAAGAGCACCACGACCACGCTCCTCGCGGCGCTGCTCGAGGCCGCGGGTAAGCGTACTTTTGCTGGCGGCAACCTCGGGACGCCGCTGTGCGAGGCCATCGACCCCAGCAGCGACGACGAGCTCTACGACGCGCTGGTGGTCGAGGTGTCGAGCTTTCAGCTGGAGCGCGTCAGGGATTTTCGCCCCCGGGTGAACCTGCTGCTGAATGTCAGCGAGGACCACCTGGATCGGTACCCAGATTTCGCCGCCTACGTGGCCGCCAAGGGCAACAGCTTCGTTCGGCAGTCGCCCAGAGACGTCGCGGTGATTCCGTGGGGCGACGAAGCCATCGAGGCTCAGGCGAGGCGAGGTCAGGCGCGGATCGTGACTTTCGGGCTCGAGGCAGGCGGTGAAAGCGACTTTGCCGCGGTCCTCACCCCCGAACCCGGAGTCAGAGATCGCGGGCGGGGCGACTTTTACGGGTTGAAAGGCGCCGATCTGCACGGGACGCACAACCTGCTGAACGCCGCGGCGGCGATCGCGGCAGCTCGGGAGTTTGGCGTGAGCGCCGAGGCGATTCGGACGGGGCTTGCCGGCTTTCGTGGCTTGCCTCACCGCATGCAGCGCGTCGGCGAGGTCGGCGGCGTCACGTTTTACGACGACTCCAAGGCGACCAACGTCGGCTCCGCAGTGACGGCGTTGCTGGGGCTGGCTGAGCCCAAGGGGGTGTTGATCGCCGGGGGCCGCGACAAGCACGGCTCGTACGCGCCGCTGGTTCAGGCGCTGGAGCAGAAGGGGCGCGCGCTGGTCCTGATTGGTGAGGCGGCGGACCGCATCGCGGAAGCCGTCGGCGGCCGTGTGACCGTGGCCAGGGCCGGCTCTATGCAGGAAGCCGTGAGTTTGGCCCACTCTTTGGCCCAAATCGGGGAAGCGGTGTTACTGAGTCCAGCCTGCTCGAGCTTCGATATGTTCCAGAACTACCACGACCGGGGAGTGCGCTTCGTAGAGGCTGTAAAACAGCTGCAATCGTCGCGCGGCGCAGTGGGTGCGCCCCCGAGTGGAGCGCCTGGCGAGCCGGGAACGGAGGCTGATCGCTGATGCTGAGAGGGGCTTTTGGGGCAATTCGGGGACTCTTCGCGCCCTCACCGCGCTCCGGCCCCTTCGACACGGTGCTGATGGCGGTGGTCATCGCACTGCTCGGCTTCGGCGTCGTGATGGTGTTCAGCGCCAGCGCGTATGAGGGCACCGTGGTGTTCCGGGACGCTCAGTACTTTCTGAAGCGCCAGGCGATGTACGCGGGCGGTGGCGTGCTGCTGATGTTGATCATCAGCAAGATCGACTACCAGCGTATCCAGCCGTTCACCCATCCCATCCTGGGCCTGTGCATGGCGTTGATGCTGCTCAGCATCACCGGGCTCGGACACAGCGGCGGCGGTGCGACCCGCTGGTTGAAGCTCGGGCCGGTCAACGTGCAGCCCTCCGAGGTGTCCAAGCTCGGGTTGATCATGTGGATGGCGTATTCCCTGGGGAAGAAGCGCGAGAAGGTGAAGCAGTTCTCGTACGGCTTTCTCCCCCACCTGATCGTGGCAGGGATCTTCACGCTGCTGTGCCTCAAGCAGCCCGACTTCGGTGGCGCAGTGGTGCTCCTGACGCTGACTGCGGCGCTGATGTTCATCGCCGGCGTTCGCTGGGTCTGGTTCATCCCCATGGGGATCGTCGGCGGGTTCCTTGGGTTCGCCGCGGTGCGCTTCAAGCAGTATCGCTGGGAGCGTATCCAAGCCTGGCAGGACATGATGCACCACCGCCACGACCTGGCGTATCAGCCGTTCCAGTCGGTGATGAGCTTCGGATCCGGAGATCTGATGGGGCTGGGGCTCGGCAAGGGTTATCAGGTGCTGTACCTGCCCGAGGCGCACAACGACTTCATCAGCGCCATCGTTGGGGAGGAGCTCGGGTACATCGGGATCGTCCTGTTGCTGCTGACATACGTCTTGCTGGTTTCCCGAGGGATCCGCGCAGCGCTGAACGCCGAGGACGAGTACGGCTCCTACATCGCGTTCGGGATCTCGCTCTTCGTCGGAGTCCAGGCGCTGTGGAACGTCGCAGTGGCGATGGCGATTCTCCCGACCAAGGGGCTGACGCTCCCGCTCGTGAGCTACGGCGGTTCATCGCTGCTGGTCAACTGCGCGGCGATGGGCGTGCTGCTCAACGTCTCGCGGCAGCGCGTGGAGCACAGGAACACGCGCCTCGCTGACGCGGGGCCGGCGCCGGAGGTCAGCGCGATGCTGGTCACCGAGGCCGGATTCGGCCCTGAAGCTGCACACCTCGAGGCGTCGAACGAGGCGCAGGTGGCCGGTATGCCGAACACGGCGGGGGCGGTATGAGCGACACGATCCTGTTGGCTGGTGGCGGAACGGGTGGCCACGTGTTTCCCATGATCGCCGTGGCGGACGCGTTGAAGCTCGAGCGACCCGGGCTGCGGCTCGTATTCCTCGGCACCGCCCGGGGGATGGAGAGCAAGCTCGTGCCGCGAGCGGGCTATGAGCTGGAGCTTCGCGAGGTCTTGCCGATTCGAGGCGGAGGCCTGACGGGCGCTTCCAGGGGCGTGTTGCGCGCCGCCACCTCGATCCCCGAGGCACGTCGCTTTCTCAAGGAGTTGCAGCCCGCGGCGGTGTTCTCGATCGGGGGCTACGCTGCGGGGCCCGTGTGCGTGGCCGCGAAGACGCTGGGGATCCCCCTGGCGCTGATGGAGCCCAACAGCGTCATCGGTATGGCGAACTGGCTGATCGCGCGCCTGGTGCAGCGAGCGTACACCGCCTTCCCCGAGGTCGAGAAGCACTTCCGTAAGGATACGGTTCTGCGAGCGGGGGTGCCTCTGCGCAGCGGCTTCATGCCGGTGGCCAGGGAGCCCCATGGAGCCGTCAAGCTGCTGGTGCTTGGCGGGAGCCAGGGCGCCAAAGCGTTGAATGACGCGTTGCCTGGGTTGGTCGCGCGCCTACGCGAGCGCGGGCTCCAGCTCGAGCTGCAACATCAGGCGGGGGCGACGAAGGCTGAGGCGGTGCGAGCCGCGTACGCCGCCCTGGGTCAATCCAAGGGCGTGTCGGTGTTCGAGTTCATCGACGACATGCCCGAGCGCCTGGCTTGGGCGGATCTGGTGATCGGGCGTTCGGGCGCGAGCGCGGTCAGTGAAGTGTGCGCCATCGGACGCGCGGCGGTGTTCGTGCCGTATCCGTTCGCTGCAGGAGACCACCAGCGCTTCAACGCTGAGAGCCTGGAGCGGGTGCGGGCGGCGCGGGTGGTGCTTCAGGCAGACGCGACGGTGGAACGCTTGGAGCAAGTGGTCGCGCCTTTGCTCGAGGCGCCTGAGCTGCTCGCTGAGATGGCCGCGGCGGCGAGCGAGCGAGGGCGGCCGTTGGCCGCTCGAGTCATTGCTCGATCCTGACTGTCTTGCCACGCCAGAGGCGCTCGCAACGCGGCAAAAATTGGCGATCCAGGTGTTTCTCAAGGGCCTGCAATCTTAGCCCCCCGATTCAAAAACCGCCGTCGCGCGCGACGGTTGCACCTGCAAACCCCCCTCCTGCAACATGAAATCGACCACGGCATCAACGCCCAAGCCGAGACGCAATTGCGCCAGCACATAGGGTTTGCCTGCACGGGCATGTGCGGTATCGGCCTCCAGACGCGCCAGATCAACGCCCACGTAGGGGGCGAGATCCGTCTTGTTCACCACCAGAAGGTCCGATTTCGTCACTCCCGGTCCACGCTTGCGCGGAATGTCCTGACCGGCGGCGGTGTCGATGACATAGAGGGTGATATCCGCCAGTTCCGGGCTGAACGTGGCAGCAAGGTTGTCCCCGCCCGACTCGATCAGGATCAGATCAAGATCAGGAAAGGCGGCCGACAGGTCATCCACCGCCGCCAGATTGATCGAGGCATCCTCGCGGATCGCCGTATGCGGGCAGCCGCCGGTTTCCACGCCCCGTATGCGGT
>JAUILJ010000668.1 GCA_030433055.1 Polyangia bacterium | reverse complement strand
GGACATTCTGCACGAAGCGCGCAGCTCGGCCTCCCCGATGACTCCCCTCTCCGGCGCGCGCAGCTCGTCCGGCGCCAAGGGCCCGCGACAGCAGGAAGGCTTCGTGCTGCTGAAGGCGGTCTACTTCAACGTGCATCGCGGAGCCCCGCGGGGAGATCTCGAGCAGATCCTCGAGCATGAAGGGCTGGCGACTCGGAACCTCGGCCTGCCGGGCCGAGCCGGGCGGCGACTGGGCAACGCGTTGAGCATCCTCGAGTCGTTGAGAGCCGGTGCTCAGCTGGGCGATGAAAGCGTCGGAGCCAGCGCGAAGCCAGGCATCACGGCTTCGTAGGCCGGGAGGATTCAGGACTGATCTCGATCTCCAGATCTCGCCGACGGGGATCCCGGCGCCGCGTCAGCCGCCGCACCAGAAAGCCAACTCCGATCACGCCCACGGCAACGTAGGTCAGCCACGTGGAATTGGCATCCACCCAGGCGGTGAAGGTCGCGATGGGACCGGCCAAAGACTGCCCGAACAGCCGAAGCACCAGCACCATGCTCAGCGTGCCAAGGAAATTGAGCCCCCAGAAGCGCTTCAGGCTCATGCCGGAGGCGCCAGCCAGCAGACACACGATTCCGTACGGAGATAGGAACACCAGCGCGCTACCCCAGCGGCTGAACGCTCCCTCCAAGAAGCGCGCGTAGCCCGACCAACGCCCCGCGCGACGCTCCGCCCACTGCACCGCGTCTACACCGAACCAGCGCCCCAGCGCGAAGTACAGCGGATCGGCGAGCATCAGTCGCAGCACGGCGATCGCGATGAACGCGCTCCACTCGGTGGCGGGCGCCACCGTGATCAGATGCGGCACGCTCGGGTTCATGGCGATCAACACGAGCGGCCGGTGCGCCAGGAGGCTCGGCGTCAACGCGGCTCCAGTCGTCGCCAAGGCGCCGAGCGCCACCATGCCGATGAGCAGCAGAGTCAGCCGGCCGCGCCGCCCGGCGGCAAACCCCATCTGATCGTCTCCGAGGCCGACCGCGCCGCTGTCTGACCCCGCCATCCGTTGAGGTCTAGTGCCCACCCCGGGCATCGGCAATGCTTCAACCCGAGGCCTGGTCGGGCGCGGCCTCTACCCGAGGCTTTTGCCGCTCTTGGCTCACCCGTCGCGCAAACTCTGCGATGCGCTCCTCCAGCAGCTCCCGGTCGAGGTCCATCGTCGCCAGGTGATACGAACGCGGTAACGCCAGCTCTTCGCCCCAGGATCCCAGGAGATCCAGAATTGCGCGGGAGTTGGCAGGCGGCACGCTGTGGTCCTGGGGCGAGTAAGCGACCAACACAGGCAGGTGCAGCTGGGTCAGCTGACGCCGAACCCGCGCGAGCTGGCTCAAGAAGGAGTTACCCGCCGCCGCCGGCACGAAAGCGTAGGCCTTCTCGTCCACCCCCGCGCGCGCCGCGTCGTTCTCCACCAGGCCCGCGGCTTTCGCCGGCGCGATGGGTACGATGTACTGCAGCACCGGGGCGAGCTTGGCCAGGAGTCCATCGCGCTCGAGCACCGTCGCGTTGATCGCGACCACGCCCGCCAGGTCGCGCTCGTGCTCCCATGCAACGTCGAGGGCGATGGTGCCGCCCATCGAGAGCCCGGCGACGATCACGTGATCCGTCCGCGCCTTGAGCTCCTCCAGGGCCGCCACGAAGCCGGCGCGCCAGTCGTCGTAGGAGGTCTTCGCCATGTCGAGCCAGTGGGTGCCGTGGCCGGGCAGTCGCGGCAGCTCCATGGCGAAGCCTCGCGCAGCCAGCTGCTCGCCCAGCCAACGCACGCTGCTCGGGTTACCGGTAAACCCGTGACACAGCAGGATCCCAATGCGCCCGTTCTCACCAGCCCCCGGGCTGGACCAGGGTTCGGCGCCGGCAATGATGGGTCGCGTATTCTTTCTCATCTCACGAGCCTTTCCACACAGTAATGGGCGCCCGATGGGCGCTGGCGGTCGAGGTCAGGCGCCCGCCATGCGCGAGCAGCCGCAAGGTTCATGGGAGCGGAACATGAGCGCTCATGCGCTTGAGTCCCTGCTCCACCAAGCGCATCAGGTGCAGCGCTCGGGGCTCTGCGGGGTACTCCCGCACCTCAGGCACGTCCTGGGGCAAACGCTGAGCCAGCTCGCCCACGGTCTCCATCACGAACTCATCGTCGTGGGCCTGGATGAACTCGAGTAGCCCGCGCAGCCGCGCGATGTTGATCACGTTCTTGTGCCCCCGCCGGCCCTCGATGGAATCGATGTGAAAATACTCGAAGGAGTGGGTCACGAAGGTCACGTGTCGGATCCCGCGCGCGCGACACGCCCGCAGGCAGTGAATCATCTCCGCCAGGCTGACCGCCATGATCTGCAGATGGCGGTGCCCTCCGTTGGGCTGTCTGAAGTTGGTGATCGGCAGCTCCCACACCCCATCAACTTCCGTACGGAATAACCCCGCGAGAGCATCCTCGCTGCGCATGCCACAGTGCAGGTCGAAGTAGCAAGGGTTGTAGTTGCTGGAGAGCGTCAGGCCGGCAGCTGCCATCGCCTGCCAGGTGAGGTTGCTGGCGCCGAAGTTGCCCGCGCGATAGGACAGGATCGAGCGCCGGGGCACCCCTGCCTCCTCCAGGAGGTCCATTCCCTCCGACAGCAGCGCAGTCTGTTCCGCGAGGGAATACGCGCTGATGTTGTCCGAAGCCGAGGGCTTGCCCTCTTGCAGCAGCGCCTGCCGCTGCACTGGGTGCACGTGCAGTTGCACGTCATGGCCGCGGTCGAGCATCTGCTGGCAGACCTCTTTGAGCCCAGCCTTGCCAAAATGGTGCGCGCCGATCGCCTCGGTGTAGAAGGTGCCGCGCATACCACACGCTTCCAGCTCACTCATGATGAGCGGCACGCCGAGCTCTTCGTCGCGGTTGTCGAAGCGACCCCAGACGCGCAGATCGTAGCCCATCGGGGGCTGGACGCGGCTCCCCAGGTTCCGCTCTTCAGCGCACTCGGTGTCGACGGTGAGGTAGACGCGGGTGCGATCATCGGGACGGTCGGGATCGAAGCTCGCTCGGCCTTCAGAGTGGTCGCTGGGTCGCAACGCCCGCGCGAGGCGCTCCTTCAGGGGATCGAAGAGCGCACCGGCGCCGGTTTCCTTCCAGTCCCATTCACTCATGCTCGCTCCTCAAGCAGCCGCCTTCGCTCGCGCGGCGCGATACACGTCTTCATAGCCAGCAATCAGCGTATCCCAATCGCGCTCACGCTCCACGTACGCTCGCGCATTCCGCCCCAGGCGCTCGCGCAGATCCGCGTCGCCGAGCAGTTTCACCACGTTGCGAGCCAGGTCTTCGACATCACCAGCGCGAAAGGCCATGCCGGTCTCTCCGGGTTTCGCCAGCTCGAGCAGCGCCTTCACGTCGCTCACCAGTACGGGCCGCGCCATGGCCATGGCCTCCAACGGCTTGATCGGAGTCGTCAGCTCCGTGACCAAGCTGCTGACCCGCGGGTAGACCAAGAGCTCCGGCAGCGCCAGGAGCTGCTGCACCTCGGAGTGGGGCACGCGCCCGGTAAACGTCACGTGATTGTCGAGCGCGCGCTGCCTGACCAGGTCGCGCACCGGCTTGTCCATGTGCCCACCACCGACCACGATCAGATGAGCGTTCGGGACCTCCTGGAGCACCTTGGGTACCGCAGCGATCAGATCTGGGAGCCCTTCCCAAGGCTCGAAAGAGCCCAGAAAACCGAACAGGCGCTTGCCCTCCACTTGATAGCGAGTCAACAGCTCGGCCGATGGCTCCTGGGGCGTAAAATTCCCCGCGGTAACTCCGTTCGCGATCACCTTCAGGTCGGTCCGCGCTCCGACGCGCGGCGCGATGTGATCGCGCATGGCCTGACAGATCGTGACCACCGCATCTGCGTTCTGGAACACTCGCGTGTCGCCCCCCTTGGCGAGCTTGTACTGCAGCGAGTCTTCGCTGAACTTCCCGTGCACGACGGATGCGTTCTCCCACAGATCCCGCACTTCGTAGACGAACGGTACGCCGTGGCGCTTGGCGGCCAGCATCGCAGGCAGACCGACGAGCATCGGCGAGTGAGCGTGGACCACGTCAGGCCGCCAGTCACGAATCGCCTTGGAGGTAGAGCGATACAGTGCGCCCATGAGACGGGCCTCGCGCACGAGCGGAGGCTGCGGCCCCGTGAGCTCGGGCGTGCGCCGGAACGAGACGCCCTCCACCACCTCCACTTCCTGCTCAGCCTTCGGATGTCGCGCTGACGTGACGCCAAACGACTCGTATCCCAGCTTCGCCTGACCCTTCATGATGTAGCTGGTTCGAATCGAGTAACCGGTCTGGGCCGGCAGGGACATCTGTAGGACGTGGAGGACGCGCACTCTGCTCTCCTTGCGTTGCTGCTTCGACGCGTAGCGTCAGCTCTGGGGCGTTATAGAGGATCGCCTCGGACCGGGCAATTCGGGCCTCCGACCCCCGAACAACCCACCAAGTCAGCCTATTTGTAGGGGGTTAGGCCCACTGCTGCGCCGCGTGGTCAACCCCACGATGACGTTCGAGCGAGGGCCAAAGCCGCTTGGCCCCCTGAGGTGACTCACGCGTCCACGCAGAGATAGGCTAAGGTTTGCTAGCGGTGGGGCGGCGCTGAGTTATCTCCGCACGGTAATATTTTTCAGCGTCAGGGAAACGCCCTCGAAACACCGCGCACAGTAGCCGTTGCTCAGCCGAAACATGCAGCGGGCTACGCTCGAGCAGGGGAAGCAGCCGCTGCATCGCGCTGACGGCTGACGGGCCAGCGAACACCAGGAAAATGAGCGCGCACGAGACTCCAGCCACCCGGGACAACCGACCCATTCGTATCGCGGTCGTCGGCGATATCCACGCCTACTGGGGACCGCCGGATGTGGAGTACTTCAACCAGAGCGACTACGATCTGGTGCTCTTCGTTGGCGACCTGGGTGGTTACACCGTCGGAGGCACGTTGAAGGTGGCGCGGTCCATCGCGCGCCTGGACCAGCGGGCGCTCGCCGAGTCGTCTCGCTAGGATTCGTGTGCGTGAGGGGAGGACGATGACCGAGGAGCAGCCGCGACTGACGGTGCTGAAGCAGCCGA
>JAUILJ010000667.1 GCA_030433055.1 Polyangia bacterium | reverse complement strand
TCTCAACGAGCAGCTCCCCATCTACTCCGGCGGACTCGGAGTGCTGGCGGGCGACACCATGAAGGCGGCGCGTGACGGTGGCGTGCCGCTGGTCGGTGTCGGCATCTTCTGGGATCAGGGCTACACCATCCAGACCTTGGGCAAGGACGGCCGGGTGGTCGATGCCAACCGTCCGACTTCGCGTGAAGGACTGGAGCCGACTGGGATCGAGTTCAGCCTGAAGATTCGGGGCAAGCTGATTCCGGTCACTGCACTCAAGTGCGAGCTGCACGGTTCAGCTCCGCTCTACCTCCTCGAGCCGCTCAACGAGGCGGACCGCTGGCTAACACGGCGCCTGTACGGGGGGAACGACGACGACCGAGTCGCGCAGGAAGTGCTGCTCGGGGTCGGTGGTGTGCGCTTGCTCCGAGCGCTCGGGCACGAGGTAGATGTCTACCACTTCAACGAAGGCCACGCCGCTTTTGCGGGGCTAGAGTTGATCCGTGAGCAGATGAGCGCGGGTCTCGAGTTTTTTGCCGCGTGGAAATCAGTGAGGCGCAAGGTCGTGTTCACGACTCACACGCCCGTGGTCGCGGGCAATGAGGTGCATCCGCTCTCGCGCCTGTTCGAGCAAGGTGCGGATGTGGGGGCTTTCACTCGAGATCAGCTCGCGCGCATTGGTGGAGACCCCTTTGGAATGACCGTCGCCGGGCTACGCCTCTCGCGCATCGCCAACGGTGTGGCCCAGCTTCATGGGGAAACATCTCGCAAGATGTGGGCCCACATTCGGCATGCGTCGCCGATCGTCGCGATCACCAACGGGGTTCATCAGGGGACTTGGCAAGATCCGCGAATTCACAACAGCTACGCCGACACGCTCTGGGACGCGCACCAGGACCTCAAGTGGGAGCTCGTGGACGAGGTGGAGCGTCGGACCGGCGTGAAGCTCGCCGTGGACAAGCTCTTGGTTGGCTTTGCCCGGCGCGCCGCGACCTACAAGCGCGCCGACTTGATCTTCGGAGATTCCGAGCGCCTCGAGCCGATGCTCAAGAGCGGTAAGCTGCAGCTGGTGTTCAGTGGCAAGGCGCACCCCAAGGACTTACCTGGCAAGGCAGTCATCGAGCGTATCGTTGCCATTACCAAGCGCTACCCTCGGAGCGTCGTGTTCCTCCCCAACTACGACATGGAACTGGGGCGCATCCTGACCCGCGGCGCTGACGTTTGGCTCAACAACCCGCGCCGCCCGATGGAGGCCTCCGGTACCAGCGGCATGAAGGCAGCCATGAACGGTGTGCTGAACTGCAGCGTGCTCGATGGGTGGTGGCCCGAGGGATGCGAACACGGCGTAACCGGCTGGCAGATCGGCGGGGGCTATGAAGGGGACGACCAAGACGCTCACGATCAGCAGGACCTCATCCGCGTCCTGACCGAGGAGGTCATTCCTACGTACTACGAACAGCCCCACCGCTGGCGTCAGATGATGCGCTGTTCGATCGAGATGAGCGAGGCGAAGTTCTCCGCGGCGCGCATGCTGCAAGAGTACTACAGCAAGCTCTACCCGACGGGGTCGGGCATGACCTCATTCGACGGTATCGAACGCACCATCATGAGCAGCGAGCCACCAGTTGGCGCCAGCGCCGCGCTCTGAGCGCTAGTCGTGGCGCTCGAGGTAGGAGTAGTCGTGGCGGTGCTCCGGATTCGGATGGCGGTATAGTCCGGTGACTATGGCTGCCAACGCCAGCCCGACGAACCAGGCCGCGCGGAAATGAATCGGTGGAAGCGGCTCCGGAGGAGCTCCAGGCTGGGAGCCTGACGCACTCCAAGGACGCCGCCGAAGCCGCCGCCAAAGCGCGGACCACGGGAAGCTCGTGAGTGCGATCAGCGCGAAGATGAACACCACGAGGGATGTGACGGCTCCTCGCTTGGTCCAGCTGGTCAGGATCGACGCCAGCGAGACCACGCACACCCCGAGGGGCAGGGCTGCGACCAGGATTGCGCGCGCGCCGACCGGAGCCTCCGGGGCCATGACGCGTGTGGCTCGGATCCAGCGTGTGAGGAAGCGTGGAACCTGGCGGAACCCCAAGCACACGATGAGCACCAGCCCACCGTAGAAGCAGATACCGGTGCTGAAGAGCAGCCCAGCGTGCCACACGACGATGCCGATCGCGGCGAGCGGGCGAAGGCGCTTCGATACGGCGAACGCCGCTCCGCCGAGCTCGATCACGAGGGTGAACGCTGCTGCGAAGCGTCCCGCGCCGGGGCTGCGCCCCAAGTACCCAATCAGCACGTCGTCCAGAGCCGTTGGCGGGAGCGGCTGGTGCGCGAGTGTCATCATGCGGACGTGATCTGGGTTCCAACCCCAGGCCAGTCCCTCGGCGAGCAGCTTCGACATGCCTGCGTTGAAATAGGTGGCTCCGACGATCGCGGTGGCGCCCGCGAGGCCGGCTCGCCGACAGGCTGACCAGTCGGGCGGCGTGGAGTCGTAGTAGGCCAACGCGCGCACGATCAGGATCCCGAGCAACCAGCCGAAGAGGGCGCTCGCGGGCTGGTAGAATGGCTCTTCGTGGACTCCGTACTCGTGGAATAAAATTTCCTCGAGGAAAATGGTGGAGCCGAGCGCGAGCGCACCCCAGCGAATCCGCTCCGGGTTTCTTGCGAAGAGAAACAGCGCCGTAAGCGCGGCGCCCGCGAGCGCCGTGAGCAGCCAAGGATTGTGCAAGACACCCGCCGAACCGGCGCGGGGGACACCCCACGGCACCTGTGTCATGAACAAGACGTCGAACCCAGCTACCGTAGCGATCACCCGGGCGTACCACGTGCCGTCTGCTGGCTGGAGGTCGTACCCGCTCATTTGGCCTGGGCTGTGCACGCCAACAAGGCGCAGTAACGGATCACGGCGGGGCCGTCGGAGTCTGGCGTAGAGATTTCACGCCGTGCGATCTTGAGGGATTCCCGGGGGGCGGAGCTCTCCGCGCGCGAAGACTCCAGCTCCTTGTAGATCCGCGCGTCGCCTTCCGGGTAACTCTGAAAGCAGCTCCGGTCGACGTGCTCCACCGGTTTGCAATCCCAGTTCACGAACTCCGATATCTCGTGGGGGCGACCGTCCGCGGGAATCGCAACTAGGCGGCTCGCCCGGACCATGAAGTGATCGAACATGTGGAAGCGCGCGAAGGGGAACGCCTCGCCAACGCGAAATGCGGTCAACGTGTAGAGGCCGAAGCAGCCTACGGCCACGAACTGTAACCTCGAGAGGCTCATCGCCGCGGCTCGGCTCCCGATGAGGTCGGCGGGGGAGTGGGTGAAAAGTTGTTCTTGTGTTGCCGTGCGGAGTCATTCTGCGTGGCGCCATGGGGGCGCTTCACCCAGCCCAGAGCTCCTCCCACGAGTGCACCCAAGGCGATGATTCTGATCAGCGGCGTTCGCCTGGCCATTGCGAACAGTGCCGCGATGCCTGCGCCCGTGAGCGCACCTGCCAGCACGCCGACGCTCATCGCGGGCCTCCGTTTTCGAGACCGGACTTCAGCCGTTCCCACTCGAGGTACCAATCTTCAGCGAACTCACACGTGCGGTAGGCCTCGAAGTAAGGACCACCCAGCGTGAAGTGGACCAGGCTAGCGCGCGGGTCCGCAGGGTACTCCCCGACCAAGTGGTTCCAGGCGCGTGGTAGCTCACCAATTTCAGCGTCACGCAGCCAAGTGAATCGGTGCAGCTCGAGCCCGCTTGCGCTGCCGACATAGTCCAGGCTGAGCTGGCGACACCGAGCGTTGTTGAACAGCACGACACTGGACCAGTTCTTTCGCGGGTAGCTCGTTTGGACGTGTCCCAGGAACTTGGTCGTGTGCTTGGGGGTGTAGTCGTGCTTCACCAGCATCGCGGCGAAGTGGTCGTCCCTCAGGTCCCACAGCTGCCGGATGTCGGTCCTGGCCAGCATGTCGCAGTCCATGAACAGTGCCCAGCCGTCGAAGTCGCATAGGTGAGGGACCAGGAAGCGGCTGAACGCGAAGTCCGTAGACTGGTTTGGGTCGCGCTCCCGCTTGAAGCAGTGGGCGACGCTCGCCAGGGAGAGCGGGGTGATGCAGAGGGGGCCGCTGCTCAGGCGCAGCAGGCTGTGACTCAGCACGTGGTACGCTACGCTCTCCCGTGGGTCATAGCCTATGAAGATTCGAATCGGTTCCATGCTGCCTGGGGGCTCTGGGTACCTCGGCGGAGCGCGCTGAAGTATGGACAATCCGCAGTTCGAACAGAAGGGGCTTCTGGGCGTGCGCCTAGGGCACCTGGAGGTGACGCAACGTAGTCCGCTGCTGCTGATCGCTGGCCCGTGTGTGATCGAGAGCGAGAGCTTGGTACTCGAGATCGCTCACGCCCTCGTCGAGCTGACTCGAGAACTGGACATGCCATTCGTGTTCAAGGCGAGCTTCGACAAGGCGAACCGCACCGCTAGCGGAGCGTTCCGTGGGATCGGCATCGAGCGAGGTCTGCGGGCGCTCGAGCGAGTGAAGTCGGTTACTGGTGCGTTGACGTTGACGGACGTGCATGAAGACACACCCCTCGCTGAGGTGGGCGCGGTGGTCGACGTCCTTCAGACCCCCGCGTTCTTGTGCAGGCAGACCAGCTACCTGGAGCGGGTTGCGCGTGTGGGGAAGCCCGTACACGTGAAGAAGGGTCAGTTCCTCGCGCCGTCGGACATCACTCACGTGGTGCAGAAGTTGCGAAACGCGGGCAACGATCAAGTGCTGGTGTGCGAGCGGGGCGTGAGCTTTGGCTACAACAACCTCGTCGTGGACATGCGCGGCTTGGCGCAGATGCGCGTGAGCGGGTGTCCGGTGACGTTCGACGCCACGCACTCGGTGCAGCGTCCCGGTGGGCTCGGCGATCGGTCTGGTGGTGATCGACAGATGGTGCCAGTGCTCGCTCGAGCGGCGGTCGCTGCGGGAGTTGCGGGGCTCTTCATGGAGACTCACCCCCGCCCCGAACAAGCGTTGAGTGATGGCCCGAATTCCTGGCCGCTTGGTTTGGTGCGCCCGCTCTTGAGAACGCTCCAGGAGATCGATGCGGTGGTGAAGAGCAGTGAACTGCTCGAGGACGCGGCGCCGTGAAATCGACGGTTCGGGTCGTGATCC
>JAUILJ010000666.1 GCA_030433055.1 Polyangia bacterium | reverse complement strand
GGTCGCAGTGCCACGTCACGGCCGACGATCGCGGAAACGCCCTGGGGAACCTGAGCCTGGAGAACTACGACGACTTGCAGCTGCGTCGTGATCTGCTGCTCAACTACGGCCCGTACGGTCTGCCGAACTTGCTCCTCAAGACAGTCCCGCCGTTCCAGATGCGGCTGACCACCTGGGACAACCAGGTCGAAATCATCACCACCGACATCCCTCACGCCGGCGGCTCCATCTTCGACCGCTCGAGCGCTTCGCTGTTGGCGCTTCTGCGCTGGATAGAACGGGGGGCGACGGAGAACAACGGGGTGCGCCAGGAGTCGAAAGTCGCTCAAGCTGCGTGCACCAATGTCCTGGGGTCAGATCCTGATTTCGACCCCAGCACCGATCCGCCGGACGCTGACTTTCCAACGTTTCGCGACAGGGTCAATCCCGTCCTGTCTCAGCAGTGTGCCGCGGGGAACTGCCATGGCTCACCCCCGAACTCCCTGTACCTGACGTGTGGCTCCAGCGCGGAAGAGATACGCTGGAACTACTTTGCGGCGAGCGGTTACGTGTCCGCGGATCCTCCGACCTCGGAGATCCTGCGCCGCACCTTGGCGACCAGCCAGGGCGGAACCTATCACGAGGGCGGCAGCATCTTCGAGACCACCTCGGATCCGGGTTACCGGGACATCCTCGGCTGGGCGACGGAGAAGGGCGGCCCGAGCGGCGTACCAACGAACTCCGGGTTCCAGTTCTTCGCCAGCCGCGTTCAGCCGATGTTGGCCAAGAAGGGCTGCATGATCATCGGTTGTCACTCGCCTGCGATGTTCCACGACTATCGCCTTCGAGGTGGCAGCGGTGGGCACTTCGGGCTTCCGGCCACACGCCGCAACTACGGCCTCACGCTGGAACAAGTGGCGCTGGAGTCAACGACCCCGAACGCTTCACGCCTCGTGCGCAAGAACCTGGACCCGAACACTCAGGACGGCATCCTCCATCGCGGTGGAGCGCTGCTGGCGAGCCAAGGCGCGGATCCGACGAGTTGCGACATGGACGCGGCAGCGAATGGACCGCTCGACGACCAGCCACCCTACTGCGTCATTGCCGCGTGGATTGAGTTGGAGAAGCAGGAGCGGCTCAGCGGCGCTGTCCCACTCTCTGGCTTCGTCTACGTGAAGCGCCCACCCCGCAGCGGGAAGGACGCTCCACAGGACTGGGCTGACTACCAGCCGGGTGCCGACTTGATTCGGCGCACTGCCAGCATCGCCGCCGACGGTTCGATCAGCGTGGACGCGACGGAGGAGAGTCTGCTGGCGGGCTGTGGGCTCTCGGCCGCGAGCGCCGACGTCAGGCGTCCCCAGGTGTCTTGGGACGGTCAACGGATCGCCTTCTCGGCGCGCTCCGCCGCGGACCAGCCGTTCCGTGTCTACGTCATCGACGGCGCCAACTGCGAGGCGGAGCCCACCATCGATGCCGCGCCAACGGATGATGACGGCAACGCCATCAACACCAACGGCGAGCTGGTTCATAACTTCGACCCGACGTTTGCTCCCGATGGGCGCATCGTGTTCGCCTCTACGCGCGGAAACATCAAGAACACCCAGGCCTTCAGCTACCAGGGCCCTCAGCGGACACCCGCAGACCCTTCGAAGCTGAACGTGAACCTGTACGTCGCAGAGAACGGAAAGGTGCGTCAGCTGACGTTCCTGCTCAACCAGGAGCTGTTGCCGTCCTTCATGAGCGATGGGCGGCTGATTTTCAGCACCGAGAAGCGGACCCCCGGGTTCTATCAGCTCGCTGGTCGGCGCCAGAATCTCGATGGCGGCGACTACCACCCGCTGTTCGCTCAGCGCGCGACAGTCGGTTTCGACCAGTTCTCAGAGATCGTTGAGCTCTCCGACAAGAACCTCGCAGCCATCTTCAGCCAACGCGGTGCCGCCCACGGAGCCGGGACGCTCGGCATCGTGAATCGCAGCATTGGCATCGACCAGCGGTCCGCTGACGAGGCCGACTACGTTCGGGACCCGAGCGCGATCGGTTACCCTGCGCCAGCCTTCTATCAGCACTCCATCCACCTCCCCGACGCGCGCGCGACGGGGCACCTCGACCAGACCGACGGTGCCTACAGGAGCCCATCGCCCCTTCCCAACGGCCACGTCGTGGTCAGCTATGCGAGCGGTGTCACGGATCTCGGCAACTTCAGCGGCAACTTCGATGTGTATGAGGTCAACCCAGCCACCGGCGGCCGAAGCGCTCTGATTCAAGATGCTAGCGATTTGCTCTGGCCGGTGGCCATCTACCAGCGCCAGAACCGCGAGGTGTTCAAGAGCCGTGCCGACGAGGCCAACGGCTCCACCCGGGTGTTCACGGACGCGGCTCATGCTGATCGCTCTGACATCACCGTCTTGGATTTCCCCATCCTGGCGAGCTTGCTGTTCCAGAACACGCGGAGCGGGCGCGAGCTACCACCGAACGCCCCGATCTCCGTTTACGAGAGCCTGCCCCCGGAGCCCGGGGTCACGAGCTTCGACCAAGGCGGGAAGTTCGTCACAAGCGATGACTACGGCCAAGTCTACGCTCGCCGCCGTCTGATTGGGCTGATCAACCCGCTGGAGGACGGTTCCGCACGAATTCAGATCCCCGGAGGCATGCCGATCGTGCTGGCGCCACAGATCGCGCTAGCGGGGGATTCGGAGCCTCGCATGCATTTCCAGCGCGAGGAGATGCAGTTCTATCCCGGCGAATGGGTGAAGCAGTCCTTCCAGCGGCGCTTCTTCAACGGCCTGTGCGGCGGATGCCACGGTTCGGTGAGCGGCTTGGAGAAGGAGGTCGCCCTGAATCCTGACATCCTTACTTCGGCGTCTGCAGTGCTTGCCCGCGACAACGAGCCCGCCAAGGTACTGCAACCCAGTGGCGACTTCCTCGGGCCTCCCTTCGACTGACAACCGCGGAGAAACCAGGGCGAAACCGACTGGTTTTTCAGCCATGTGGGTGTTTCTGCGACACCAAACGGTTGTTCGGTTTCCGTTGGCTCTTGGGCCGACTCGGCGATAACGTAGACAAGCTATGGCTCGCTTGTTGCCGATCTTGCGCCCGGTTGGCGCCGTACTATTTTCCGCGGGGATTATTGCTGCGTTCGCCGAAGGTGGAGCGCTGCCAGCTCGCAAACCAATAGAGAACGGTGGAGCTGCTGGCGCGGGGACTGATGCATCCGCGTCCGGCGGAACCAGCGACGGAGGAGCGGCCGGGAGTGGAGTTGGCGCCATGGGGGGTGACACCGTCGGAGGCGACGGCGGCACCGCGGCGGATGGTGGAAGCAGCGCTGGTGGCAGCACTGGCGGAGATGGCAGTGGTGGAAGCGCTGGCACGGGCAACGCGGGTGCTGGCGGAACGGGCAACGCCGGGAGTGGCACCGGCGGAAGTGGCAACGGCGGCGCTACGGGTGGAGCTGCTGGAAGTGGCAACGCCGGGAGCGCTGGCACTGGGAACGCGGGTACGGGCGCAGGAGGCAGCGGCGGCTCCGCTTGCGAGATCGTCAAATACAACTTCGACAACTGCAACGACGGTTGGGCCAACTCGGGCAACGCGGACTGGGCGTGTGGTAACCCGACCTCCGGCCCCGGCAGCGATCACACATCGGGTGCAGGCAAAGCATGGTCCACCAGTCCCACTGGCAACCAGAGCAACTGCACCGATGGCTCGATTGAGTCGCCGATTATCGACTTGAGCAGCGCTGGGGGGAACCTGCGGCTGCGCTACTGGCATTGGTATGACTTCCGCCCTTGCGACCCCAACGCTTTCCCGTTGGCGTGCAACCTGGCGTGTGCAGTGGACCAAGACGCGTACGCAGGTGGCGTCGTCGAGGTGAAGAACTCCGGTGGCTCCTGGGTGAAGGTTTCGCCCTCCGGCGGCAAGAAGATCGAGTGCTACTACGTCGACAGCGACGGCGGGATGACGTGCTCGCCCTGCGCCCTGGATGGGGTGACGGGCTACGCAGGCTCGAGCGGCGGCTGGGTCCAGCAGGAGATCGACATCTCAGGCTACGCTCACTCGCAGTTCCAGGTGCGCTTCCACTCGGCGAGCTACGGCTCGGATCTGTGTCACCCCAACCGCGCAGGCTGGACGGTAGACGACGTGCGCATCGCACCCGCGAGCTGCCCCTGAGCTCGTGCCTGGAAGAAATGATCGTGGCCAGCCGCGGCGGTGACCCGCGCGCCGCCGTCCGTCGCGTTAGCGCCCAGCCAAGGCAGCGACTACCCTCACCCCGGTGAGAGCGAGGGGATGGGTTGTCGCGTGCGTGCTCTTGTGCGCCTGTAGTCCGAGCGGTGCTCCGCTAGCCCCCGTCGTGTCCACGGCGAGCGTCGCGGCGCCGCCAGCGCCAACGCCTCCGCTGGCGAAGCCCACCTGCAAGGCACCACTCGACGTGGACTCGCTGCTCGAGGACCTGAGCCAGGTCCGGGGCGCTGAGCCCCACGAAGCGTACAACCGACTGCTGGTGCCGTTGGGATTCGTACCACTGGAGGTCACGGATGAACTCCCTGCGGAAATGACCTGGAGCCTGGAAGAAGCCAAGGTCCAGGACCTGCTACTCAGGCCCGGTGGAAGAGAGGTGCTCCTGAGCCTGCGCTTCGACTACGGTACGTTTCGCAGTGCATCGCGGGTGGTGCTGCTGGAACGCCGGGGCAAGACCCTGTGCCCGCTGAGCCTCGCCCTCTCCAGGGACATCGAGGGCTTCTCGTGCTTGTCCGAAGAACCCCCAGTGACCATCGAGCCCCAGCGCATCGTCAGTGCCAAATGGGACACACTGTTGGTCAGCGTTCGCAGCGGCGCGTGTGACGGCTACTCCACCTATCGCGGCGCACATCACGAGGTCGAACTGTGGGGCTTCGTGGGGGATGAGTTCAAGCAGCTATTCCTCACGGAGACGTACGACGCCTGGTACAACTCGCCCACACCGCCGCTCCGTACCTTGGAGCGAACCCTGGAGTTCACCGGCGAGCCCCCAAAGCGCATTTGGCTCAGGACAGAGGTCACCTGCGATCGGCTGCCTGAGCACGACCCCGGTGCGGAGTGTGTGCCCGAGCATGAAGCAGTGCGCCTGAGCTACCAGAACGGCAGCTACG
>JAUILJ010000665.1 GCA_030433055.1 Polyangia bacterium | reverse complement strand
AGAGGGCGCACAGAGAGCCGGGTTCGCCGCTCCTGGCAGCGACTCGATCGCCCGCGTCTGGCTGGCCGCCCTGTTCGAGGCGACAGCGCTCGAGTTCCTGTTGCATGGGGGTGCGCTTGGTGCGCTGGCCGAGCGCCTCGCGCGGGCCGCGGGGGGCCTCGTGCGCTGAGCACCTCGCAGGGGCGACCTCAGTCGTCTCGGCCAACGTCGGCCGCGCGCTCTGAAGCCTTGCGCCGGACCTCGACGACTGCTGGCTCAGCCGCGAGCTCGGCGGTCCCCGGAGCCTGCTGGCCCAGGGTTCCGAGCGCTGCGTCGACTCGGCTCAACACGCCGTGAAGCACCTCGCGGGACCGACGCTCGACCTGCTGTCGGCGTGCACGCTCTTCTTCCAGCTCGTGGGCCAGCGCCATGGCCGCGAGGAGCAGACCCTGCGGGGTGTTCTGATGCGGCCCGGCGTGCTCACGCAGCTTGCTGTCCACCAGCGCCGCCAAACGGAGGAGGGTGTCGTCGCCAGCGGACGCAAGGACGCGGTACTTCTGCCCCCCGACCTGCAGTTCGACGGGGCTCCGCTCCACCCGTTGGTCCATGGGCTGACGGTAGCACCCGCTGGAGGCCATGGAAATCGATGTTGTCGTCACATCGGCGCTTTGCGGTTCGGGGGATGTGCGCTGAGCGTGACGGTGTCTCAGGTTCGGAGTGGGGTACGGATCCAGCCGATTCTGGCGCGTTTTCTCGCTCCAGCGGCGCTGCGGCGCCTGGCAGAGGGTGGATTTGGCGCAGCAGCTGGTCCATGCCTGCTCGCGGAGCGAGGCCGAGCCCCGCCCCGTAATGTGGAGAAGCTGTGGGGCCGAAGTGGACAGCCTGTGCGCCCAAACGCACTTGACGACAGCCTGTTCCTCAGCGCCAAGGAGCGGAAAAATCGGCCCGCAGCGAGGCGCCGCCGGCTACTCGTCTGGGGTGCCCGCGATCCAGTTGTAGAGGATGACGGCAGGTAGCCAGATGACCGAGCTGTCCAGCTGAGCCGCGATGATCAGCGTGAGTTCCTTCGAGTCCCCCACGCCGTAGCGGGCGCCGAGCGACACGCCACCGGTCATCACATATGCCGAGTGGAAATTATAGCTACGGGACCCGATGAACAGATCACCCGCCAGCCCCTGCTGCCACTCGGAGTCGAAGCGCCGCGCGTAACCACCGAGTGACAGCACCGCCGGCACGTAGGGGTGGATGGGGATCTGCAAGCTGCCGCCACCGCCCAGCCGCAGGTCATCAAAGCCTGCGGTGCCGACCTCGAGGTATGGACCGATGCCAAAGTCGGAGTTGCGGTCCCGCCCCAGGAGCACGTCGCCGTGCAGGGCGTTGTACCAACACGTGCTCTGCCACAGGTCATCCCGGGTGCCCTCACCGCACAGGCCACTGATGATGGAGACGTTTCCTTGAGGATCGGCGTAGGCTGGCGTGGAGTGGAGCACGCTGGCCACGAAGAGCGCCTTACCCCCAAACCCGGCGAGCGCCCTCAGTGTAGATGCGACAACGCCACCTCGGCGCTTGGCGGAGGTGGCGTTGAAAGTCGATTGGCATGCGAGCATGGCCGCCCCGTTATAGCAGCCTGACTCGAGCTTGGTTCAATTGCTCGGGCGGCCAGAGCCTGCGAACGCAGCATCACACAGGTTGGGCCGAGCGGGATCTCCGCTCCTGCACGCGCCGCAGTCGACCGTATCGTCGTTGCCGAGGCTGCACGGGACGTCGATGTTGGGATCCTCCGAGGGGCAGGTCAGCGTGCACGCGTAGCAAGCGGTGATCGGGTAGGTCAGCTTGGCGCTGGTCACCTCTGAGCCACCCAGGGAGTCCCCGAACACGCGAACCTCGACCACCACGCCGACTCGCGCGTTGGGGTCGGAGCCCAGCTGATTTGCGAGCTGGGTGCCGGTGTTCGAGTCGATCAGCGTGACCGAGGCCACACCGTAGGAGGCGTCCCCGTTGGGCGCCTGGTTGACGAAGCCGGTCGCAGCGACGGTGTACTCCTTGATCAGCTCCTGCTGCGGGGTGAAGATCTGCACCTCGGCGCCGCGGATCGCGATACGGGAAGTCTCTGTCTTGGTCTCCTCGCGGGAGCCGCGCTGCGTGAGCTGGTTCCCGACCAGCAGACGGCCGGTATAGGTGCTCGTGAAGGCGGTGTCGATCACGCCTCCGAGCAAGATGGTGGCGCCCTCATCCGGAGTGACGTTGCACTCCCCATCTGGAGCGGCGACCCCCACGATGAACAGCATGCTCTCGTTGTCTGCGCAGCCGCTGGTGGCGGCTGCAGTGAGCAGGCCAAAGGTTGTGAGTGCGAACAGCTTGTGCAGTGAACGGCGCATGAATAAACCTCGACGCGAGTACACTTGAAAGCTTACCGGCGCGGTTTGCTGCACGCCAAACAATCGGGCGCTTCAGTAAGCGGCTTGACTACAGCGTCTGCGCTTCGGCCTGCACGGCGTCCAGTGCGAGGTGTTCAGTGAACACGTCACCTACATCGCGCGCGAAGACGAATCGCACCCGATCTCCCGCGCGCTTCTTGTCATGACCGAGCAAGCTCGCCGCCGCGGGGAGTCGGTGCCGCTGCAGATCCGTTGGTAACCCGAGCTGCTTCAATAGGTGTTCAACGCGGGCCGTGAGGGCGGCGGGCGTATGGCCCAGGCGCGTGCCCAGGCGGAGCGCCGCGGTCAGGCCGAGGCTGATCGCTTCCCCATGGGTGAGCTGTCCATAGCCTGCGAAGGCTTCCATGGCGTGGCCCAGGGTGTGCCCGAGGTTGAGTTGTGCACGCTCTGCCTGCTCCCGGGGATCACGGCTCACGACGCTCGCCTTCACGGCCACGCAGCGCCTCAACATTTCCACGAGCAATTGAGGGTCTCGGGCGAGGATGCCTCGTTGCTCGGTCTCGACCAGCTGGAGCAGGGCTGGGTCCCCGATGAGCGCTGTCTTGATCACCTCCGAGAGGGCGCTCAAGTAGCCACGCTCGGGCTCGGTGCTCAGTAGCTGCACGTCGCACACCACGCCGCTTGGCTGCCAGAAGGCGCCAACGCAGTTCTTTGCGGGACCGAAGTCGACCGCGGTCTTTCCGCCCACGGAGGCGTCCACCATCGCGAGCAGCGTGCTCGGTGCGCCGAGCCAGCGCACACCGCGCATCCAGGTGGCGGCAGCGAAGCCGGTGATGTCGGTCACGACGCCTCCACCCAGGCCAAGCAGCACGCTCTTGCGGTCGGCGCCGAGATCGAGCGCCGCCTGGTAGATGGGCGACAGGGCGTCGAGGGACTTGTGCTCCTCGCCAGGCTGCAGCAAGACCGTGCTGTGCTTGGCCCCGGCGCTGTCCAAGAGACCTTGCCGCAGGGAACCATGCGCGGCGTCCACGTTGGTGTCGCTGACACACACGACGCGGGTGGGGGTGAGGGCAGAGAGCCGCTGGCCGAGGCGCTCGACGAGGTCTCCGTGAGTCACCTCCACGCTGTAGCTATCAGCGCCCGCGGCGACCGCGATGGGGTCCCGGCGCCAGATCTCCAACACGCGTCGCGCCAGAGCGTCCGGGCGCTGGCCGGTGGTATCGATGCGCGCGTGAGCCTCCGCGTAGGTCGCGGTGCGGGCCTCGAGCAGCTCGTGGATGCGGGCAGCCGGGTCTGGAGCGTCGAGTAGCGGCCGGGTGGTGTCCCCGGAGAGCCGCTGGAGGATTTCCTCGGGCTGGGTGCTCAGGCTCACCACGACGCTTCGCTCCAACGCGAACAGGCGCTGGTCGCGCTTCAGGAGCGCGCCGCCTCCCAGGGCGATCACCCGCGGCTCCCGCGTTGCCAACAGCTCACGCAAGAGCTGCGCTTCGCGCGCGCGGAATCCGGGCTCGCCCTCGCTGGCGAACAGCTCACGCACCGTGGTGCCGCTGCGGCGCTCGAGCTCACCGTCGAGGTCGAGAAAGTGCACCCCCGCGCGCTCCGCCACGAGGCGACCCAACGTGCTCTTGCCAGTGCCCATGAAGCCGGTGAGCAGCAGGGGACGAGAGACAGCTGTCATGGCGAGGCAACCTGATCGACCCCGGGTGCGCAGTCAACGACTCGAGCAGCCTGTGGCGCGCTCGGCTGGGTCGGCGTAGAGCCTCAATCATGGAGCTGGAGCTAACGACCGTCTCCCAGGGCGTCCGCTTTGCGGTGTTCGCCAAGCCGCGGGCTAGCCGAAGTCGCATCATCGGGGTACGCGAGGGTGCGCTCGAGGTCGCGATCGCAGCCCCGCCGGTGGATGGCGCAGCGAACACCGAGCTCATTCACGCGCTCGCGCGCGCGCTCAGGCTTTCAAAGCGGCAAGTGTCGCTGGTCGCTGGCGAGGCCTCGAAGCACAAGCGAGTGGTGGTTCATGGCTTGACGGTCGAAGAGCTGCGGTCCCGCCTGGCCGCCTGCTTCGCGTGAACCTCCCGGCTCGTCTGGAAGTTCGCGTGCGGGCTCCTTCGATAAGCTGGGGAGGCGGTGCTGCTGGGATGTTCTGCCGCGGTCCGGGCTTTGCTGTAGACTTCGGGTTCCCCGATGGCTGAGCTGGAGTTCACGAAGTACGAGGGCTTGGGCAACGATTTCCTCGTGGTCGATGTGCCATCGAGCGACGCGCTCGGGCCTGAGCACGCTCAGCGCCTGTGCGATCGGCACCTCGGCGTGGGCGGAGACGGGGTGCTGCTGGTGGCTCCGGGTGACAGCCCGGGGGCGATGGCGCGCATGGTCGTGCTCAACGCGGACGGTTCACGACCCGAGATGTGTGGCAACGGCATCCGCTGCGTCGCCCTCCACGTCGCCCGCCGGGAGCGCATCGCCGAGGGTGTTATCCGTGTGGATACGGATGCCGGGCTGCTCGCATGCGCGGTCGGTACAAACGATTTCCTCGAGGCAACGGTTGGTGTGGACATGGGGCTCGGCGTTGCCTCGGGGCAACATGAGTCGGTGTTTCGGGGTGACACTGTCCGGTTCGCGATGGTTTCCATGGGGAACCCGCATGCGATCGTGTTCGGTCGGGGCTATGGGCTCGACGACGTCGATACGTTCGGCGCTCAGGTGTGCGCAGAGGTCCCCGGAGGGACCAACGTCGAGTTCGCTCAGCAGCTTGGGCC
>JAUILJ010000664.1 GCA_030433055.1 Polyangia bacterium | reverse complement strand
GAACCCGAACCCGAACCCAAACCCGAACCCGAACCCGAACCCGAACCCGAACCCGAACCCGCCCTACGCCCGATACAACTGCTGAAACCGCCTCGCAGGCCGATCCCAGCTCACATCCTGCCGCATCACCCGCCGCCGCAGCGCCGACCAGCGCTTCTTCTGATAGCCGGAGATGGCCCGCGCGACGGCCGCGGTCACCGCCTTGGGACTGCCGTCCTCGAAGGCGAACCCGGTCCCGGTGGACAGCTCCGCGTCCGCGTCGACCACACTGTCCGCCAGCGCGCCCACAGCGTGCACGACCGGGACGGCTCCATAACGCTGCGCTAGCATCAGCTCCGTCGCGGAGCGGTCCGCGCGAGGTGCGATCAGCCAGAGGTCACACGCGGCCAGGAGCTTACGCTTTTCCACGTGGGAATTTGCCCCAGCCTCCCAGCTGGGCAAGATGCGCAGGTTGTCTGGGTAGCGCTCAGCGACGCTCTTCAGCTTGGTGATGAGGGTGTCGTCCCCCGCGTCAGACACCAAGAGCACGACGTCGTTTGCCAGGAGCTTGGGCAACGCGGAGACCAACCAGTCTCCCCCGCCGGCCCGGGTCACGTCCCCCGCGAAGGCCATCAGAGGCCGCTCGGGTGACAACGGGATCTCCAGCTGGCGGAGCAGCGCGGTCTTGCACACCTGCTTGCCGCTTGCGTCCTCGGCGTCGTAACGCTGGGGAAGCGAGGGATCCGTCGCGGGATTGTGTACGGCGTAGTCGACTCCGAGCTGCACACCGAAGAACACGTCGCTGCGATCCACCAGCACTCGCGTGAGCCCGCCGGCGTGTCCGTCGCTCGCGAGATCGCGCGCGTAGGCGTCGCTGATGGTCGTGATCACGTCGGCTCCGGAGATCCCCGCCTTGAGCGCGTTGACCCGATTGCCGGCGCGCGCTTCACCGGCGCGCTCCTTGGGGATCCCCAGGGATTCAGCCGTGCGAGCTGGAAACGAGCCCTGGTTGGTGGCGTCGGTGATGGTCAAGAGCACCCTCGCCCCAAGCTCGTTGAGCGCAGCAGGTGCCGCCGGCCAGTCGAACAGGTGCACCACATCGAATCCATGCCCCGCCTTGGCGCGCTCCTCGCACAGCGCCTGAACGGCCTTGACGAAGAGCCCACAGCGTTCGGCGAGCAGCTCTGGTTCGACGTCACTGGCGAACGGCGCTTCACCCGTGAAGCGCGCCGCGGTCTTCTCGCCCTTGCTCGGCACGCCATCGAAGAGCGCCAGCTTCACACCGCTCGGCAGCTGGCAGTCGAAGACCACCGCCTGTCCGCCGTCCCACTCCAGCGGCGAGAGCCGCCGCGCGAGCATGAGCCCAGAGGCTTCGAAGGCCTCGAGCCGGGGTATGGCGACGGTCACGTCGTGACCCAGTTGCCGCAGGCCCTTGGCCAACGCGGCCACGACGCCGCCGCAGCCGGTGTCGGCAAACGGCGAGAGCTCGGCAGAAACCATCAGGATGTCCATCGGCGCACGGCGTAGCACGGCTCGGACGGGCCCGGGAACCTTAAGGCGGGGCGCCAGCGCGTCTCACCCCCAAAAAACCAGGCCGATCCCCCTACGGCTCTGGTTGCCCCGCAGGCCTGAGTCAGTACGCTCCGCACCCCATGGACCAGCTCGTCGAGAAAGCCGCCATCCTCCACGAGGCGTTGCCCTACATCCGGCGCTTCCACCAGCGCATCTTCGTCGTGAAGTACGGGGGCCACGCGATGGTGGACGAACAGCTGAAGCAGAGCTTCGCTCGAGACGTGTGCCTGCTTCGTTACGTGGGGATCCAGGTCGTGGTCGTGCACGGTGGGGGTCCGCAGATCAACCAGACGCTCGGCAAGATGGGCATCGAGTCGACGTTCTCTGGTGGCATGCGCGTGACCGACGACGAGACCATGAACGTGGTGGAGATGGTGCTCGGTGGCGCCGTCAACTCTGACATCGTGGGTCTGATCAGCGAGCAGGGCGGCCGAGCGGTGGGGCTCGGTGGCAAGGACGACAGCTTCTTGAAGGCAGCGCGGCGCACGGAAGTCGAAGGACGCGGCGCGGACGGCAGCGCGGTCAAGGTCGACCCGGGGCGCGTCGGACAGGTGGAGCAGGTCGACCCGAGCCTGATCCGTACGCTGATCGCCCAGGGCTTCATCCCGGTGATCGCGCCCATCGCGATCGACTCCAATGGCAAGTCGCTGAACGTCAACGCTGACGAAGCCGCAGCAGCCATCGCCGGCGCCTTGCAGAGCGCCAAGCTGGTGCTGATGACCGACGTCGAAGGGGTAAAGGACGCCCAAGGCGAGCACATCAGCTCGCTGCGTGCGCGTGAGGCGGAGGCCCTGATCGAGAGCGGTGTGATCGCGGGCGGGATGATCCCGAAGGTGCGCTTCGCCCTCCAGGCGGTCGATTCCGGTGTGGAAAAGGTGCACATCATCGACGGCCGCCGCCGCCACGCGCTGTTGCTGGAGATCTTCACTGACTCGGGCGTGGGCACCGAGATCCAGCGCATCCACGATCCAGTCTGATCTCGTTGCGCCCCCTGAAAGAGCTCGATGCAGCGCGTGCGGATGTTGAAGAAGTCGGAGTGTGTCCGACCCGCTGCGGCTCCTCCTGGCGCGTTGGTACGCATCTTTCGCGTGCCACCCGAGTGGGCGGGCAAGCGCCTGGACACCTTCCTCTCCGCGCAGCTGCGCAACACGAGCCGCACGCGGGCGCGCGCCATCATCGAGCAGAGCGCCTACGACCCGCGAGGCGAACGCATGAAGCCCAGCGAGCGCCTCAAGGCAGAGAGCTTCGTCGTGCTGTGGCGCCGACCTCCCGACGAATCCGACGAGCCGGTCCCGATCCCAGTGCTCTACGAGGATGATCACCTGTTGGTGGTAGACAAGCCGCCGCTGCTCACGGTGCACCCGACCGCCCGACATCATCGCATCACCGTGCTCAGCCTGCTCGAGGCCGAACGCCCCGGGCAGTTCCTCTCGCTGATCCACCGGCTGGACCGTGAGACCTCCGGCATCCTGATGCTGGCCAAGAGTTCCGAGGCGGACCGAGCCTTCAAGCGACGACTCGAGGATCGTTCGCGCGCGGAAACAAACCAGTACGGCATGACCCCGGAGGCGGGTCCGAGCATCGGCAAGACGTATCTGGCGATCACCTGGGGGATCCCGAGCGCTGGCCTGATTGACGTGCCTCTGGAGCCCGACACCGACAACCCGCTACGGGTGAAGATGCGAGTGGCGACGGGCGGCGTCGGGGACGGAGCGCCTGGGATGGAGGCCCGTACGCTGGTGGAAGTGCTGGACACACGAGGCAGCTATGCGCTGATTCGCTGTCGACTGCTCACCGGGCGGCAGCACCAGATCCGCATTCACCTGGCAAGCCAGGGTTTTCCCGTGGTTGGCGACAAGCTGTACGGGCCTGACGAGCGGTTGCTTGCGCGGGCCGCCGACGGTGAACTCACCGATGAGGATCTGGCGAAGCTGGAGCTGCCGCGCCAGGCGCTGCATGCCCACAGCTATGCGCTGGAGCACGCCCTGAGCGGCTATCCGCTCGATCTGGTCTCGCCACTACCGCCCGATCTCCAGGAGTTCTGGGACGAGCAGCTCGAGGACTGAGGCGCGGGCCAGCTCAGGTCGAGCCGCCGGTGCCCCCGGTGCTGCCGCCCGTTCCCGCCGTAGCGCCGCCCGTTCCAGCGGTCGCACCTCCCGCGCCTCCCGCGGTGCCCCCGGTTCCGCCGGTCGTACCGCCGCTACCTCCGGTGCCGCCGGTCGTGCCGCCGCTCCCGCCGGCTCCGGCGCTGCCGCCCATCCCGCCCGCGCCACCGCTGGCAGTCGCGCAAGCCGCGGTGGGAACGGCCGTGATCACGCACGGCTTCTCGACGAAATCGCTGCAGTTCGTCAGCCCAGCGTAGTAGCTGGCACATTCGTTCACGGTGCCTTCATCGTATTCGTAGCAGCCGCTGCCGCCCGCCGGGCGCACGTAGTCAGGGCACGGCGCACGTTGCACCGAGCCGCAGCCGAGCGCGCTCCGCTGTGCGTCTTCAGCGGCGGTGAGCGCCTGACACGCCTCATCCTCGCCGATGGTGGTGCCACTCGGCTCGGGTTGGTAAGCGCCAGACTTCGGCGTCACCACGGGGTTGGTGTCCTTCGACTCCGAACAAGCCGTGACCCAGCCAACGACCAGAAGGCTGAGGGCCCCGATCCCCATTGCGCGCGTTGCCCTGGAACTCATCACCTCAAGCTAACCCCAATCCCGGGCGCCTTCGCAAGCATCGAATCCCAGGCCACGCTGCCGACGATTGACGGCGGGCTGCTGCGCAGATACCCGGACCGGCGTCATGGCTGTCCGTAACGTCCTCATCTCCGTCTCCGATAAAACCGGGATCCTCGATCTCGCCCGCGCACTCGTTGAGCAAGGCGCTCGCCTGCTCAGCACCGGTGGCACCTACAAGCAGCTGGAAACAGCTGGGATCCCCGTGTCCACGGTGGAGAGCTACACCGGCTCCCCCGAAGTGATGGACGGGCGGGTCAAGACGCTGCACCCCAAGGTGCACGGCGGGATCCTCGCTCGGGAAGGCACCGACGAAGCCGACCTCCAGCGCATTTCCGCGGAGTTCATCGACATGGTGGTGGTCAACCTCTACCCCTTCGAGGCCACGCTGAAGAAGCCCGGCGCCGCCTTCGCAGACCTGATCGAGAACATCGACATCGGTGGCCCCAGCATGCTCCGCTCCGCAGCGAAGAACCACGCCCGAGTCGCCGTGGTCTGCGACCCGAGCGACTACCCCGCGATGATCGCCGAACTCAAGGCCGAGGGCGGGCTCAGCCAGGCCACGCGCCAACGCCTGGCGGCCAAGGCCTTCGCTCACACCGCCGCCTACGACGCCGCGATCTCGGGCTGGCTCAGCAAGCAGGATCAAGACGACGGCTACCCCGCCTTCATGACCTTGCCCTTCGAGAAGGCCTACGGCCTGCGCTACGGTGAGAACCCGCACCAGACCGGCGCCTTCTACCGCGAGCGCGGCGCGGAGCCGGGAAGCCTTTCCCGCGCGGAACCGCTTGGCGCAGGCGCAAAGGAGCTCTCCTTCAACAACCTGGTGGACGTCGACGCCGCG
>JAUILJ010000663.1 GCA_030433055.1 Polyangia bacterium | reverse complement strand
CGAGAAGTCCAGTCGCTCGCGAATGTTGGTCGACAGCGCCGTGCGCTCGAGCACGTGCCCCATCTGTTCGGCGATGGACATGAACTGGTTGCCGAAGATCTCGAGGCGCACCGGGTCTCTCACCTCCGCTCGGGGTTCGCTCACCTGGGTTGGCGCGGGCACGCTCTCGGAGCAGCGGATGTCGAGGGTCTGGTCGTCCAGCAGGTTCAGCTCGAAGCCTGGGTCCAGCACCACCGAGCCGGTCTGGTCGAGGATGAGCGCCGGTCCGGAGATGCTGCCTTCGAGTTGTTCCCGCCACACTACCGGAACCTCCTCGATCCAGCCGTCGTGTGTCCTCGCGCTCTCACCGAACCACACTCGAGCCTGGCTCGGGGCGCTCGGGGCTCGAGCCGTGGCCTCGAGGCGCACGTCGGCTTCTGATCTCCTGATTCGCCCCTGCACGCGGGCTTGGGAGATCACGATCGATCGCTTTTCCCGGAGGTAACCGAACAGTCGACGATGGTCGCGCTCGAACGCGCCACGCAGCTCGTCAGCTCCTTCCTTACCCTTCGAGTTCGGCACCTCGAGGGTCAGGAAGGTCTCGGAACCCGAATAGCCAAGGTCGACGTAGCGCCTGATCTCGACGGGTTGGCGCTCAGGGTTCGGGGTGCGTGCCAGCTCGTTGCCAGCCTCGGCCTCCAGCTCCGAGAACGTCGACTCGAGTTGGCTGAGGGCGGCCTGGGAGAGTTCGATGCGACCCGCGTCCCGGGAGCCGTGGCTGCCGACGTCCGCGAGGCCCATGCCGTAGGCGCTGAGCACGCCGCCGAGTGGGTGGATCAAGATGCGCTTCATGCCCAGCTCTCGCGCGAGGGCACAGGCGTGTTGTCCCCCGGCGCCGCCGAACACCACCAGCGTGTGCTCGCGCGCGTCGTAGCCACGGGTGACCGACACCTTGCGAATGGCTTCCGCCATGTTGTGGGTGGCCACGCGGAAGAAGCCTGTCGCGACCTGGTCCCGGGTCGTTTTCAGCTCTCGAGCGAGTGCCTGCAGAGCACTCTGCGCGCGTCCCTTGTCGAGGCGGAACGGGAACCGCGCGTCGCTCAGTCGCCCAAGCGCCAGGTTGATGTCGGTGACGCTCAGCTCGGTGGCGCTCGCTTTGCCGTAGCACAACGGACCAGGGTCCGAGCCGGCGCTCTCCGGTCCGACCTGAAAGCGCCCATCCCGCCATCTACACAACGATCCACCCCCAGCTGCGACCGTGTGGATATCCAGCGCGGGGGCGCGAAGTCGAACTCCCGCAGTTTCCGTGGAGAAAATGAGCGGAAGATCATGCATGAAACGCGACACGTCCGTGGATGTGCCTCCCATGTCGAAGCCAATCGCGGGCAACGCGCCGTGGCGCCCGGCGATCTGCGAGTAGGCTACGACTCCGCCCGCGGGACCCGAGAGGATCGCGTCAGGTCCGCGAAAGCCGTGAGCGTCCGTCAGCGCACCACTCGACTGCATCAGCCGAAGGTTGCTCCCCGGTAGCTCCCGCTCGAGTGCGCTCAGGTAGTCACGCAGGAGGGGTGTCAGGTAGGCGTCGACGCTAGTCGTGTCTCCGCGCGCCGTGAGCCCGAGTTCTCGTGCGACTTGGTGAGACGGATAGACCTCATCGAAGCCTGCCGTGTGCGCGAGCTCGGCGATCTGTAGTTCTAGGCTGGGGTTGGCGTAGGCGTGGAGCACGACGATGGCGACGCTGCGGACGCCCTTGGTCCGCCAGTCGACGAGAGTGCGCGCGAGGTCCGGCGCCGAAGGCGCGCAGAGCACGTTCCCCTGGGGATCCAGTCGCGCGTCGACTTCGCAGACCTCGCGATACAGCACATCGGGTCGCTGGATGTTCAGGGCGAAGATATCGGGGCGAGCCTGGGTGCCGATCGCGAGGGCGTCTGCGAAGCCACGAGTAATGATCAGGCCCATGCTGGCGCCACGGCGTTCGAGCAATGCGTTCGTGGCGACCGTGGTACCCATGCGCACGTCGCAGGGGGGAATGGGCGTATCGGCGCCCTGGCCCAGGAGCTGACGGATCCCGATCAGCGGCGCGCGGTCTGAGCTCAGCACTTTCGCCACTCGCAGCCGCCCATCGGGGGCGCGGCCGAGGCAATCGGTGAAGGTGCCCCCGCGGTCGATCCAGAACTGCCAGCGCATGGGAGCGTTTTGCTGGGCACAGCCCGCGGGGTCAACTGCCCCGCGCCGCTACTTCTGGGAGAGCAACCACAACAGCAGGCCCAGGCAGCCCGCGAGCACGAGCACCAACATCGCGAGCAGCGCTGTCGCGAGGCTGGAGCCACTGCGCTGAGGGGGCTGGAACTGTTGAGGCGCCGGCTGCGGTGCAGCTCGCATTGGCGCCGTCGTGGGGGGAGGTGGGGTGTCCTGAACGATGACGGCTGGCGGGCCGCTCTGCAGCGCTTGCTCGGGACCGAATGGTCGTGACAGCGCCGCGGCAGCGGGGATCGGCGGTGGCCCACCGTCAGTCAGAGGGGATGAAGCAACTCGAGTCGCGACATCGTCGTCTTCGTCGTACGTGGCGTTGGCCGTCTGGGGGCGCGAAGCGGATGGGGCTAGCCGCGCGGAAGCAGCACGGTTCGGGTTCGGAGGTGGCGGCGGCCGCGCGCCCAGCGACTGACCTGCTGGCACCGCGAGCCGGGTGAAGGCCTCCTCGGCGTCGGCGTATGCCAGGATGTCCGCGTCGTCGAGCGGCGACTCGGCCAAGCGTGTCATTGCTTCGTCTGATTGGATGGCATCAGCGAATGCATCGACGAACTCCAGCACCTGCCACTCCCGGGTGCCGAGCTGCTGCACTTCGCTCTCCACGGGCACGCGCCCCAGGGCGATTCCGCGGAGTAACAACTCCGTGGACACCGGACCGATGGGGTCGGAGCCCTCGCTGCGCACCATCCACTGAGCCATCGCGTGGAAGTGTAGTGTCCCCGTCAGGGTCTTAGGCCAACAAACGTTGTGCGCCTGCCGACAATCGTGTCGGCCTTGAATGCTCGCTGGCTGTCTTTTCCACGCCGCGCCCCGGGCGTGGGCTCGCAGGCGCGGCTGTAGTCACAGGTGGGCGGCCACCAGACGTGCCCGAAACCTCAGGCTTGCTCGAGCAGGCGCCGAGCGATTACGTGCGCCTGGATCTCGTTCGCGCCTTCGAAGATGGACAGCACCCGTGCGTCGACCAGGATGCGCGATGCGACGTACTCCTCTGCGTAGCCATTTCCACCGTGGATTTGTACGCAGGCGTCAGCGCTCTCCCATGCCGCGCGCGTCCCCAGCAGCTTGGCCATGCCCGCCTCGAGGTCACAGCGCTTGCCGCTGTCCTTGGCCCGAGCGGCAAAAAACGTCAGCTGGCGACAGGCCATGATTCGCGCCACCATGCGGCCGATCTTGCGTTGCACTCGGGGGAACTCGAAGATCGGTGCCCCGAACTGGATGCGCTCTTGCGCGTACTTCAGCCCTTGGTCCAGCGCGGATTGCGCGACACCCACGCCTCGCGCCGCGGTCTGGATGCGGGCGCTCTCGAACGTCGCCATCAGCTGCTTGAAGCCCTGGCCTTCCACGCCGCCGAGCAGCGCCGTGCCCGCCACCTTGAAGTTATCGAAACCGATCTCGAACTCCTTCATCCCACGGTACCCGAGCACTTTGATCTCGGTCCCGGTGATGCCTTCGTCGGGGAAGCCCTCCATCTCCGGGTTGGTTTCGCTGCCGCGGGACTTGGTGGCGAGCATCATGGAGAGGCCGCCATAGCCATCGTTCTCGGGATCGGTGCGCACCAAAAGCGTCATCAGATCGGCGCGCGTAGCGTGGGTGATCCAGGTCTTGGCACCACTGACCAGGTAGCTGCCATCGGGCTGCTTGTCGGCGCGTGACTTGAGGTGAGCGAGATCGGAGCCGTTGTTGGGCTCGGTGAACACGGCGGTAGGCAACACCTCGCCGCTCGCGAGCTTGGGTAGCCACTCTTGCTTTTGCTCATCGGTGCCACCGCCAAGTATCAGCTCTGCCGCGATCTCCGCTCGGGTGCCGAGCGAGCCTGCACCGATGTAACCTCGGCTGAGCTCCTCGGTGACGACACACATCGCCACCTTGTCCAGGCCTTGCCCGCCGAACTCTTCGGGGATCGTCAGGCCAAACACGCCCAGCTCCGCCATCTTCTGGATCAGATCCATGGGGATCAGGATGTCCTTGCGGTGCACGTCCTGGGCAATCGGCTCCACCTCGCTCTGGACGAAGCGGCGGAACTCCGTTTGCACAGCCTCCAAGGTCTCGTCGTCGAGCGCCCAAGCGCCGAAGCTGCGTTTCTCTACGGCAAGGCGTGCCAGCCTGCACAGCGCTTCGCCGGAAGCGTATCGCTCGGCGATCGCCTGTACCTTGGGGCTGAGTAGGGTGGCGGCCAGCTCCTCTTGCTCCAAGCCGAGCTCACTCAGCCCAATCGACTCGCATGGGCCCAACTCGACGCCACCGACGAGTTGTCGGCACAGTTCACCCACGTACGCACCAGCGATGCACAGCTCCAGCTCGGCGTCGTCGCTGGACGCGCTCACCCGCTCCGCCCAGGCAACGACCTGCCGCGCGGCCTCGAGCTCGGTTGCGAGGTAAGCTAGGCCGTGAGCCGCCAGCTGGTGCCGGTTCAGGAGGCCTGCCGAGACGCGGCCGTCTTTGGACACGAGGGCATGCACACGCTTGAGGGCGCGCTCGTACACGCCTTCCAGTGCGGTCAGCGCGGGATGCAGGTCACCCGCTCGCACGGTCTTGGGGGCTTCGGTATTCATGGTGGTTACTCCGCTCGCGCAGTGGGGGCTGCGCCACAAGCACCGGTTCGCACCGCTTTGGGAGGTGTGAGCCAGACGGCTGCCCGCGCGCGTGACGCGGGACCAAACAGCATTGCATTAGGCCCAGCTACGCGATGCGTCAACCGACCCGAGACGCCAGGTACTCAGGATCCAGTGTGCCATGAAGCCGAGTGCCTGAGCTTGTGCGGTCGTGTCTCACCGTTGAGTGACGCTCGAGGCTGTAGGGATCGGGGGGAGACGCCTCGCACTGTCCCTGTGCCGCCACGAGATACGGTCGGTCTCGTAATTTAGCGCGCTGTGTCATAGGCTCCCGA
>JAUILJ010000662.1 GCA_030433055.1 Polyangia bacterium | reverse complement strand
AATGGCGTTGAGCAGCAGCACGTTCACCAAACGAATGACCGGGGCGTCCTCACTGGCACGCTCCAGCTCGAGGATGTTGACGTCCTCGTCGTCGCCTTCGAAATCGATGTCCGCGTCTTCGAGGTCCAGCTCACCGAGCACTTCGTCGTAGGTTGGGCCGACGTTGTAGTAGCGCTCGATGGCGTTGGTGATTGCCGTCTCGCTGGCGACCACCGGCTCCACGTTGTAGCCGCTCAAGAACTTGATGTCGTCGATGGCGTGGAGGTTCGTGGGGTCCGCCATGGCCACGATGAGCGATGAGCCCGAGCGGCTCACGGGGATGATCTTGTGCTTCTCCGCGACGTCCCGGCCGACGAGCTTGATGACGTCTGGCTCGATCTCATAGTCGTCGAGGTTGATCGCCGGGAGTCGGTACTGGGTGGAGAGGAAGTTCGTGATTTCCCCGTCGGAAATGTAGCCAAGGCGCGCGAGGGTGAAGCCCAGGTTGGTGCCGCTACGCTTCTGTTCTTCCTGTGCCGCACGGAGCTGCTGCAGGCTGATGAGTTTTTCCCGAACGAGTAGCTCACCCAGACGACTTGTAGACATTTTCCTCGCAGGTCTCGGAGCCTTAGGGGGACGGCTCCGCGGATTGATTTGAAGGATTCGTTGGTCTCGCTCTCAAAGCGCGTGGGGGAGAGCAGAGCCTCGCAGTCTAGCAATCCTCGACGGCCGGTTGACCCATCGAAACTGGGCATCGCCGGTATCCGTGGCGCTTCGGTGTCTCAAGGGAGCTCGCGACGAGGGGGTTCGTCGCAGCAGACCGAGTCACAGCGTGCTCAGAGCGCCAAATGAGCGAACTGCAGCATTCTTCTTGGCGCATTGCGTCAGGCGTAGCCCGACGGAAACCTCGGCGAAAAGAGTGACGGACAGACTCCCGTGAGCGCTGCACGGCTCGCCCAGAGGTTGCTCTGGGTAGAAGTGTGACAGCGACCCACCCCCAACGGAGCACTACATGAACCACCATAAGCGACTTTCCGTCTTGGCGGCCGCGGCCGCTCTCACCTTCTCCCAGGCAGTCCTCGCTCAAGAGGGCACACCCCCAGCGGAGCCGGTGACGACTCCACCGACGGCCGCGGAGGAAGAGTCGGATGTGCCGGGCTGGTTTCGCATGGACGCGGACGCCCTCGGCTTGCAGTTTTGGGCAGGCGCCACTCACAGCCTGGGCGGCGTAGACATCGCGACGGATATCTACGTGGTTGGCTCGAACGGCGAGTTCGACATCGGTCCTGCCCTGTCCTTCGGCGACCTCACGCTGACGCCCATGGTGGGTGTGAACTTCGACTTCGCAGGGCAGCGGGTCAATCCGCTCATCGCGCCGCAGCTGTTCACGATCTACGGGGGAGACCCGATCTACTTCGAGTCTTGGATCCAGTTCTTCTTCGCGGACGGCGTGTTCCACAGTCAGGGCGAACCGAACGTCGCCTACACCCGGAACTTCTTGCTGTTCAAGCTCGGTCGCGACGTGAGCGTGGGTCCGGAGGTCGAGGCGACCATCGGCCTGAACAGCGCTGCGAAGCCCAATGACAAGGCGCTGCTCAGCCTCCCGGTAGGGCCCGCGGTCAGCCTGGCCTACGGCAAGGGCTCCACGCTCCTGATGTTCCTGGGCTACGAGACGGTGGAGGAGGCGCAGCTCGAGGACAAGATCACGGGTCGCTTCACCTGGATCTACACCTTCTGAGTCAAGAATCGCTGCTTCCACACCGAGCAGCGACGGAAACACCGGGGCGCGCCCAATTCGGCGCGCCCCTTTGCTTTTGTTGGTTGCTGGCGTGTCCGAGGATGCTTGACGTTACGCCGCGATCCTCAATATTAAGCAGGTCGCCGCATTCCTGCATCGGATAAGTCAAGATTGGACCGGGCTCAACGACCTGCGCGTCGCTGGGGCTCGGGCTACTCTCCAGCGCCCTCGCTGGAAGACGGCGTTCCTCACCCCCAAACCCACGAGTCGCATCCGCTGATGCGACAGAACCGGATCCCTACGGGGACGACCAGAAGTAGGCAAACGAAGCATGGCCAAGACCTACAGCGACCTGTTCATGGAGGTCCGCGACGCGGTGAAGTTGATGAACCTCGAGGAGCTCAAGCAGCGCTTCGACAAGGGGGACATCAAGACCCTGGTGGACGTGCGCGAGAAGGATGAGTTCCGCGGCGGGTTCATCCCCGGCGCCGTGCATATTCCACGCGGATTTTTGGAGATGCAGGCAGAGAACAAGCTGCCTGACAAGTCTGCGGAGGTGATCGTCTACTGCGCGGGTGGTACGCGCAGCGCCTTCGCGGCGAAGACGCTGGCGGAGCTGGGCTATAGCAACGTCATCTCGGTGAACCCGGGCTTCATCCGCTGGAAGGACATGAGCTATCCGGTCGAGTCGCCTCCGGACCTCACCCCCGCTCAGCTGGACCGCTACTCCCGCCATCTGCTGTTGCCCGAGGTCGGCGAGCGGGGGCAGGAGAAGCTGCTCAAGGCGCGCGTGTTGCTGCTGGGCGCTGGCGGCCTCGGGAGCCCCTCGTCGCTCTATCTCGCGGCCGCGGGGGTCGGCACCCTTGGATTGATCGATGCCGACGTGGTCGACGCCTCCAACCTGCAGCGGCAGATCGTGCATGCGACGTCGCGGATCGGCATGCCCAAGGTCGACAGCGCCGAGCAGTCGCTGAAGGATCTGAACCCCGACGTCAAGGTGATCAAGTACCAGGAGCGCCTCACCAGTGAGAACATCGAGCGTATCCTCGCGGATAAATGGGACGTGATCGTCGACGGCGTCGACAACTTTCCGACCCGCTACCTGGTGAACGACGCCAGCGTGTTCCACAACATCCCGGTCGTACACGGCTCGATCTTCCGCTTCGACGGGCAGGTGACGACCTTCATCCCTCACCAGGGGCCCTGCTACCGCTGTCTGTATCCGGAGCCGCCGCCGCCCCACCTGGCGCCGTCCTGTGCCGAGGCTGGGGTGCTCGGCATCCTGCCCGGCGCCATCGGGATCCTCCAGGCCACCGAGGCGGTGAAGCTGATTCTCGGACGTGGCAACAGCCTGTCCGGTCGCCTGTTGACCTACGACAGCCTTGGCATGACCTTCCGCACCCTGAAGCTCCGTCGCGACAAGACCTGCCCGGTGTGTGGCGACAATCCCACGATCAAGGAGTACATCGACTACGAAGGCTTCTGCTCCGGCGGTTGATGCCCCGAGTCAGCCACGAGGTGTAAGCGCGGCGAGGGACCGCACGTTGTCAGCCTGATTGCTCGGCGAACCTGAGTTCGTCTCACCAGGAAGGCAGCATGCACAAGTCTCTCGCTTCGTTGATCTTATTGAGTTGCGCCACCGCCTGCGGCGGGGGCAGCGGCGACGCCAACAGTCCTCCGACGGTGAACTGCCCGCCCGGGCAGCACTACGACGGCCAATACTGTGTGAACGACGCAGGAGGCGGCGCGAGCGGCGGGGGAGCCGGGATGGCCAACGGTGGCTCGGCGACCAACGGAGGGATGGGCGGGGGCGGCGGCATGGCGAACGGCGGCGCTGGCGCGATGGCGGGGATGGGCGGACTGGGCAACACGGTCTATCGGCCTGGCCCCAACGCGGCGCCTCTGGATGCGACCGCGCTGGCAGCGGCAGAGCCCTTGCTTGCGCCTCTGATGGCGCAGCACGCGCCGGGCGCCAAGGCTGTGGGCACGATCGGCGGCAACTTCACCCAGGGCCAGGTGCTCGAGCTGCGTTTCCAGGCGCAAACGGGCAAGTGCTACACGTTGGTCGGGATGAGCATGGGCCAGATCACGGACCTGGATCTGAAGCTCGTCACCGAGGTCGCGCTGCCCGGGATTGGCTCTCCGGTGCTCGCCGCGGACAACACCAGCGAACCCAACGCGATCGTGGCTCCAGCCCCCGACTGCTTCAAATGGGTGCTGCCTTCGACACCCGTGAAAGCCGTGCTCAGCGTGGCTGCCGGTCAGGGCGGCGCGGTGGCTCGCGTGCTCGAGAAGTAGCGGAAGTCTAGCTCCACCCACGCGCGTAGCGCGGTTCGCGCCTGCGCCGACCGGGCGTGGGGCGTTCGGGACAAGTGGTCTGACCAACGCCGCCGACCCGCGTTTTCCCCGGGGGCTGGCGGTATGCGGGATGCATTTGGGTATAGTGCTGCGTCCCATGAACGAAGAGGTCACTTGGTCTCGCGTGCTTCCTCAGGCTGCTGCGGGTGAAGAACGCCTGGTGCTGCTCTGGGATGGTGGCTCGCTGACGCGTCCGCTGTCCCAGGGAGATGACCTGGTGATCGGGAGATCCCGGAGCGCGGACGTCAGCGTGGATCACAAGAGCGTTTCTCGAGAACACGCTCGCGTGCGCCTGGCAGGTGGAAGCGTCGAGATCGTGGACCTGGGATCGTCCAACGGGACACGGGTGTCCGGGGCTTCCCTGCGCGCGAACCAGCCCACGCGAGTACCGCTCGGCGCGCTGGTTCAGCTCGGGTCGGTCGTGCTGGTGGTCGAGCAGGCGGCGGCGCCAGCCCAAGCTCCGGAGCCCCGTCCGCTCGGCCAGCGGATGCAGGAGCTGGGGCAGCTGATCGCGAGCGTCGCCGCCAGCGACATCAGCGTGGTGCTGTGTGGTGAGACTGGCGTCGGCAAGGACGTGATGGCGAGCCAGATCCATTCGCGGTCTCGGCGCGCGCGTCACCCGCTGGTGCGCCTCAACTGCGCGGCGCTCGCCGAGAACCTCCTGGAGAGCGAGCTGTTTGGACACGAACGTGGGGCTTTCACGGGAGCGGTGCAGTCCAAACAGGGGCTGCTGGAAGCGGCCAACGGGGGCAGCATCTTCTTCGACGAGGTGGGAGAGATGCCGCTCGGTGTCCAAGCGAAGCTGCTGAGGGCCATCGAGCAACGTGAAGTGTACCGGGTGGGAGGCGTGCGGCCGGTGTCTTTCGATGTTCGTTTCATCGCGGCAACGAATCGCGAGCTGGACAAGGAGATCCTGGAAGGACGTTTTCGCCGCGACCTCTATTTCCGCCTGGCTGGTATCACGCTGCAGATCCCACCGCTCCGCGAGCGCCTCGACGAGCTGCCTTCGCTGGTTCAAACGTTCGTCACTGAGCACGCCAAGCGTTCT
>JAUILJ010000003.1 GCA_030433055.1 Polyangia bacterium | reverse complement strand
GGGCGCCACGAACCCGGGCCCGCTGACCGTGGCAGGTTCCGAGCCGTCGATGGCAACCCAAGCTGGAACCGCCGGTCGGTAGAACACGTCGCTTGGCACGACGGACGCGTGGTTCTGGTAGTGCCCAGATGCCGAGGCCTCGCCCTCAAAGCGAAACGTGTGCTCAAGCGCGGTGACCGCGTACTGGCCATCGAGCTCTGGATCGTCTGAGTCGAGCTCGAAGGTTCGCCCCACCTGGAGGCGGATGCAGTCCGAAGCTCCGCGGCCGACCGCCACGTCTCGTCGCACTTGCTGGAGCCTGCGTTCCGCGCGTTGAGCCGCGTGCTCCGCATCCACGAGACGGGCTGGGTACTCAAAGTAGAGCCCGGGGCCTTCACCCAGCTGCCCCTCCACTGGAGCGCTGGGGTTGCGCACGTTCTCGTCCCGCAAGAACACCCGGGAGGTCCCCACGGCGACTTCGTATTCGAAATCGCTGAAGAACCGCGCCTCGTGAGAGGCGCCAAGTGGGATCTGCGTTGCCCCCTCGATAGGCCGATACGCATCCTTGGAATCGCCCAGCACCCAGCGAGCGTCACCTGCTTCGTCATCGCACCACGCGGAAACGCCCTCGTCGGCGAGCACGCGAAGCAGGAACGCCCAGTCGGTCTCCGCGCGCTGCGTGATCTGCGGAGTTGTCGGGTACGTGCCTTCCGTCCGCCACTCCAGCTCCGGCGCGCCGAGAGCCATCGCCTCACACATCGCATTCACCACGTCCACGAGCGTCTTGTCGACCCAGAGTGCGGAGTTTCGACGAAGGGCGGCGACGTGCTGGCGCGACTCCAGGACGAGTGCGATCTGGTGTCCGTTCGAGGGGTGCTCGCCGAGCCACTCGACCTCGGAGACCACGAGCGGGATCTGGCGCTCGCTCTGCTCCTGAGGGTCAATCAGCACGAGTGTCGCCGCGCGCCCGAGTTGACCTTCGAGGTCGAAGGGGCCAAAGCCAAGGTTGTCCTCCGTGCCTTGAACTTCTACCTCGAATCGTGACAGCTCGTTCATCGCTTCCCGACCCGAGAGCTTCCAGACCCGAAGTGGACCCGGGCCGCCTTCAATAGCGAGTTCGATGTGGATGTGGTGTTGGTCCATGGGGATCTCGTCGTGGTTCAGCGCGCCGGGCTGGCGCTTCTGCTGGGGGTCGGTAGGATGCGCGCGTGCGTCTCACCCTTGACCAGTACGCTCGTGTGAGCCAAGCGCTGGCGCTGCATCGGATGGCTCCAGACCAGGTGTTTGCTGTCGAGCAGATCACAGCCGAGCAATGGGAAGCCTTGAAGGCCCCGCTTGAGCTGCGCATCGCCGAGTCCGACCCGGAGTCGGAGCTGTTGTCGGAGCTGAGTGACGCCAGCCAGCGAGCCTTGCTGCGGCTGAAGCGCCCACTGCCGCCGCTGGACGAGGACGTTGCTGCGTGGTTTGGTTTCCTCAGGGCGTACAGCGAGAGTCCCGAGCCTCGAGTGCTCTTGAGTCGCTCCGGGCTGACGGAGGTCGACTTGATGACGCTGCACCAGTTCTGGGCGAAGCAGATCGAAGACACGGATCAGCGAACTCGGGTCGCGAGCGCGCAGGCCGCGGTGCCCGAGGTGCATCCGGAACCCCCACGCTACCCCGTCCCTTCTGACCCCATTGGACCTATCAAGGAAGGGACTAGTGAGGGCGGCGAAGCGCCGGAGCAGGACATCCCGGTCTTTGGTGCTCTGCCGGACGACGATTGAAGCGCTCATCTCTCCACTCCGTCGAGCTGGATCGCGCGCAGGCGATCGGTGCGGAGCAAGCGCAGTCGAGCGCGCCCGATGAGCTCGAATCGCAGCAGGTCGGGTTCGATGACCAGTGTATCCGCGCGGATTATGACGGAGTCATCGATACCCTGGCTCCGCTGAGCGTTCAGTTCGACTTGCCAGTCCGGAAGTTCGAATCGCAGGAGGCCTTGGGGGTGGAGTCCACTCAGAGCGACTTGCGTGCCAGCAGCGAGCGGGCTCGGCAGCACCAAACTCGGGTGAGCTTGGTTGTGGTAGCGCAGGCTGAAGTCCCTCGGGAACAGCGGGATCCGCCGCTTCAAGTAGTCGGCGTCCAGTGATCCAAAAGCTGCCCGCCGCGGCTCCCAGTGGGGCAGTAGCGGCGCGTAGCCCATGGGTTCGTGCGCGTCCTTGGTTGAAGTGTGAGGGCGGGCGGGATGCTCGATCTGCGGAGCCGGCTTGCCGTCCAGCAGCTTCGGGTTCTTCGCGACCCCTACGCCTGCTGGGTTGCGGTCTTCTGACAGCCCGAGGTCTTCGGACACTCCGCCGTACGCGCGCTCGTAGGTGATCGGCACTCGGTCCACATGCGCCGCGTCGCTGATGCGCACGCCGCCGAGCACGCTCTCGAACAGCCGCGGTCCCTGCACTCGCAGGGGCGCCGTCGTGCTCCCGACCTGGACTGCGGTATCGACGTAGGTCTGCTTCGCGGGAAGGTACGCGTGTCCCGCTACAACCACATCCGATGCACCCTTCTCCGGCACGACATCAGCGGGGAGTCGGGCGCTCGGGGCGTCCTCGTTCTCTCCCGTCAGCTCCTCGGCGTAGCGCACGGGCACCTGTTCTTCGGCGAGCGCCACGTGGCCTTCTGGCGAGAACGAAAACGTCGCCTTCACGACGACCGTTAGCGCTTCGTAGCCTCCGCCCGCCTCGCTCCACGGATGGAGTAGCTCGCCCATGGAGAAGCGCGTGTTGTTGCAGATCACGCGGCGCCTCCCGCTTGGCGATCTCGCGTGTAGCAGTCGTAGCTACCCGCGTTGAAGCGAGCGTTCAGGTTGCCTAGCCCCGACAGAAGGTCGGAGAGCTGCCCATCGAGTTCGTCACCGAAGGCGGTGAGGTCAGGCTGCGGGAGGCCACCCAACCGCACCACGAGCTCGTCAGTTCGCGCCTGCACCTCGCGGCGCGATAGGTGACCCGCTGCAATCTCCGATGCGACGACTCGCGGTTGCCACGGCTGGCCTCGACGATAGCGGACGCCAGGCTTGGGCTTCACCCGCTTGAGCTGCGCCTGCCAGGTCGTCACCAGCAGAGGGTCGGCATCCTCGGGCAGAGGTCCCAAGAGCGTGATGAGCCCCTTCAAGGCATCGTCTGCCAGCTCTTCCTGCTCGAGCGCATGGAGCAAATAGGCGTACGTTTCGACGACGCCGAAGCGAGCGACGGCATCTAGAGTGTCGGCAGTCTGTGGGGCGCGCTTGAGGAAATGCTGGAGCAGGCCCAGATCTTCTGTCGAGCCGAACCACACCAAGACTTCCAGGACGCGCTCGCCCCACGCCGCGTACGCCCGACCGTCTTGCCGTAGGGCAATGAACGGTGCCGAGTGCCCACACAGCGCAAAGCAGCGCGCCGCTTCGACCGCCACGTCTTGCCCTAGCGGGCCGAGCATGAGCTGGTGGACTTGAGGAACCAGGCCCTCGGGAAGCGTGCCGAGGCGGGCTAGGCCACGCAACGCCGCGAGTACGATCGACGGGTTCGGATCCGCGAGGGAGGAGCCGACTTCCTCGACGCTCAGCCAGGCTTGTCCGTCCAAGCGGCGAGTGCCGAGCTCCAGCGCGGCGGCGCGGATGACTGGATGTGAGGCCGATCGCCAGTGCTCGACGAGTGGGCGCCGCTCGGGACGGGTGATCAGCTGCAGCGCATCCGCCGCGCAGCGGCCCGACTCGGAGTCAGTTGGGTCGAGTTCCTCGAGGCACGCGCGCAGCAACTCGAGGTGCTGCGCACCAGCACACACGCCGAGGGCGTAGCCGATGGCGAAGGCTTGATAGGGATCGCGTGCAGCTTGGTTCTGCCACCAGGCACGCAGATGCTGCGGCGCGGCTTCTCCCACGACGCAGAACGCGTCGCCTAGCCGGAGCATCGTTTGCTCTTCGTTTCCCGACTCGGACAGGAAGCGTTCCCAGCGGTGGCGGCTCACGAGGCTCAGATCTTCCAGACACTGCTCGACCAGTTCGCTTCCGAGCGCCTCGACTGGGAGCGCCTCGACCACGGAGTAGTCGACGACCACGCCGGAGACCTCGGGTGGATCCGTGGGGATGTCGTACGGAGGTTCGGGCTCGCAAAACGACGGGAGTGCGTTGACTCGCGGACGCTTTCGCGACGCGCGAAACCCCATCCACGAGTCTGCTTGCGCGCCGCGCTCGCCTGCCCACTCTCCGCCACCCGAACCAATGCACGCGTTGAACGCTGGACGAAGCGCCTCAACCCGGTCCTGCGGCCAAACCCCCGCGACGACTAACGTGGTGGTCAGTTGCGTGGCTCGCGCTAGAGACGGGTGCAGCTCGAGGTTCGGACCGGGCGCACGCGCGACCGCCACGAGGCAGGTGCGGAGCTCGTCCACGAGCGACGCCCAGCTTCCGTGCCCGCTCAGCTCTTCGAGCGCCTCGTGGATCGGTTCGAGCGCGGCAATCGCGTCATCCCAGATTGACGTCATCATGGGGCTTGCGCCTCGGTCATGACGCCCAACAGGCCGCGCGCGCCGCTCGGAGCGAGGCTCCACACCGCCGCGGTGAGCCAATTGCCGTCCGGTGGGTGGAGCAGCCCCAGCCGTGTCGCTGCGATGGCGTACACCAGTGCGACAGCTGGAGACGCGGCACCGACCCAACCGAAGAGACTACTGATGTCGAGCTCCTGGTGTTCTGGTGCGAGCTTGGTCGGCGCGCGGCACGCAGCCATCTCCCACTCTCGAGAACGAAAGATCGAGAGCTGCGACGGCCCCAGCACGACGTCGGGCCGGACGGCTTGGTTGAGGCCTTCGAGCAGCGCGGTCATCGCCAGCCCATCCTGCAGCTCGTCGTTTGATTCCGTGTCGAGACCCGTTGCTGCGCCCACGGCGACCACACGCGCGATGCCGCTCGAACCGCCTGCCCCGAGCGCGGTGCTCGAGAGGCGAGAGGTGGCGAGCGACGTCGCGCCCATCGGGTCGACGCTTGGGGGCGCAGGGACTTGACTGAACCCAAGCGTGCTGGAGCGCGACGCGGAGAGGCTGGTCTTCCGTGATCCCTTTCCGGTGAACAAGACCGCCGCTGCGGCCTCGCTGGGCGTCGGTGGCGTCGGTTCCCAGGGAGAAGTGGGCTCAGCGATCAACTCTGCTGCCGTTTCCGCACAGAAGTAACTATCTGTAGCGAGCAGTAGCGCGGAGGTTTCTCCCGCGTTTAGCGCTTGCGCAATTTCCTGGATGGCTTGCATCGTGCCTGTCTCGTCTGTGAAGACACGCACGTTGCGGGGGCGAAGTTCCTTCCAGATGGCAGCATTGAGGTCGCTGATCGTCGCCGCCGTGATGCCAGGGCGCTCGGCAGGAACGACCAACCACACTCCCGGGCGAGGGACGTCTGCGTCTTGTCCGTCGAGGTGCGCGTCGAGCGCCTCATGAGCCGCCCTCAGCGCGAGGCGAGTCAAGCGCTGGGTGACGGGCAGCTGGGGCGGGAGCCAGGGGCATGCTTGGATTGCGATGGGTTCGAGCGGCTCGTCCTTGCTCTCCGCGGGCTTGAAGAACGGGCTCGCCACAGGCGCCGCGAGTCCTGCTTCCGCGAAGAACAGGCTCGAGAGCAGGCCGGGGCCCGCTGCCGTCGTCAACCCGACGTGGCTCACGCTGAGCGACACCGTTTGCATGAGCGGCTGAGCCATCAGTGCTTCGTCGCTCCCGACTGCTTAGTCGCCCGCTTGAAGGTGACGGTGCCGGCGTCGATCTTCACGCCGCCGCCGTCAAAACTCACGATCGTGCCCTCGACGTCGAACGTGACGCTCCCCCCGCTGAGGGTGAGGGCTCCGACATCGATGTCGATGCCGCCACCCGCCTTGAACCCGATGTGCGCCGATGAGTTGATCGAGAGCGCGGCGCAAGTCGTCGAGAGCGTGCCGCTGCACTTGCGCTCGACGGGTCCGCCCGACTTCACCATGTGGGCGCTCGAGGCCTCCATCGACGCGCCGCCCACCTCGAGTGAGGCGTTGCTGCCCGCGCGGGTTCCATGGAGGCCACCCACGAGCAAGTTTGCGCTGCCGAGTGTTTCCCAGTCGACCGAGGCGGGAGTCACGATCACGTGCGCGCCACCGACCGCCTCGAGCGCTGCGCCCGATACCTTGAACTCCTTGTTGCCTGCGCCGCCTGCCTCGGCGCCTGCGCCGTCGCCATCGGCGCCTCCAGCGCCACCGGCCTTCGCGTTCGGTGCGGTGAGCTTGCCCATCAGGTCGTCGCCTCCAGCGGCCATGGCTCCTGCGAGCGCGGCGTCTCCTCCCGGAACCTTGCCCGCCACCATGCCCATCGCGGTCTGCGCGCCAGCACCTGCTGCGGACTTCATCGCGCCCTCGAGGCCTCCAGACTTGTACCCTTCGTAGGCGGCCTTCCCCATGGGAGCGACGAACTGCGCAGCCATCGACCCCACTTTCCCGAGGCGCTTGCCGAGGAAGTTGCTCCCAGCCAGCTTCTGCATTGCAGTCGAGGCGAGGGACACAGCGATGGCTTCCGGGCTGCCAATCTGCTCGAGCAACGCGCCGCCGATGCTGATCGTCTCCGAGCCGACGTTGTGGCTCAGCTTTCCGGTGACCCCGACCTTCTGAGAGCCTCCAACGGTGCCGCTCTGACTCGCGGCCGTCACGGCGTACTTCTGGTTGACCTGGATCTCTTCGTTGCCGCCCACAGTCACCGTTTGGTGTCCCGTGTGTTGTTCCTCCACCTTCCCGGTTTCAATCCCATGATCGCCGCCCGCAGACATGTCCTTGCCGCTCGCTGCGTTGATCGCGAAGCGTTGCCCGCCCTTCCCATCGCTGGTCTGGATGGAGTTCATCGACTTGCCACCCGGTGAAAAGCTTCGGATCGCTGTAACGTTCTTGTTTTCCGGCAGCGCGTAGGTCGGCGGGTGATTGGCGTTGTGCATGCGACCCAGGATCATCGGCCGCTCAGGGTCGCCCTGCTCGAACCCAACCAACACCTCCCAGTTCGAACGGGGGAGCGCCATCGAGTCCACCATCAGCTGTTGCATCACGCGGATCGGAAGGCTGCTAGTGTGGTCCTCTATGCCGCGTAAATCCCAGCGGAAACGCGCGTGCCCGCGCCCGAGCTCGTCGACGTGGACTTCTTCGCCGTCGGGGACAGTGACCCAGGCGGAGTGAACGCCAGCGAGGTTGGGGACGGGAGTGACGCGGGGCAGCCGAATCGGCTTTTCGACGGGTTGGGCAGTCACCTTCAACCAGTAGGGCTCGCCAGCGCTCCACTCATGGTCCACCGCGGTGAGCACATAGGTGCCGTCGATGGAGTTCACGTCGCCAGAGGCTGCCAGCGCTTCGATCGCGATGCCCGGTCGGAGGTCGAGCGCGTTGCTCTCGAACCGAACCGCGGCGCCGCCCTGTTGAAAGGCTTCCAACATCAACTGCGCGTCGCGGTCACCCTGCACGGGTGCCTTGAGTCGTGCGTGCGTTGAGTAGTGTTCGGCAGCCGCCTCGAGTTGTTGACGTGGCAACTCGCTCTGCGTCACCGCACCGCCCTTCAGATCGAGCTTGGGACGGGCGGGGTCGTAGTCACGCAGCGTGACTCGGCCCGGGCGGAGCTGAGTGTCGATCGACACGCGCCGGATGCGCGTGGCTGCGAGTTCGTCATGTTCGGACTCCGCAACCTGAAGTGGCTCGCGCTCCGCTACCAGTGTCGTCGAGGTGTCGCTCAGGATGCAGCGCTCTTCCGCCGGGTCACCATCAGTCGACGCGAGGCTCGAGTAGAACCCGGCTCGCTCGCAGATGCGACGGAAGAAGGTGAGATCCGTCTCGTCGTATTGTACGACGTAGTCGACGGGCTCATAGATCTGGGCGCACTGGTCTTCGATGCGGCTCGGATTCCAGCCTCCAACGACCAGCACCTGCTTGGCGATCTCGAGCAACGAAAGGTCCTGGAAGACTCGACACTCGCGCGTGTGCTCCAGGCGTCCGAGGCTGGACTCAAGGGTCACACGGTAGCGGAAGGCACGCTCGGATTGCTCAGCACCAGGGCGCCACTTCGCCACCCGGGCGATGCGTCGGACGACGCCGACGATGGTGCGCTCCGAGTGGTCGTTCTGTATGAACAACGCGATGGCAGTGTCCACCCGCGACGCGGGGTCGAGCGGTTCGTCCGACTGGCAGACGACGCTGAGATGAGGCACCTCACCCACTGCCTCACAACCGTGAACGGACTCACAAGGCAGGGCGGGCAGACCGTCAAACTGAAGCGATACGGAGACTTGCATTGGAGGCGAACGGGCTAGCGTGGATTGACTTCAAGTCGGCCACTGCGCGTCGGAGTTGCGTGAATTCAACGAGCAACGGGTAAGTGTCCGATATTAAGCGCTAATCTCTTTCATGTGACACTCAGTGCCTGGAGTGGCCAGCGGCGTTCCTCGCGGTCTGGCGCCCGCGCGGTCTGGCGCCTTTTGTCTCACTCTGGGCTGGCTTCCGAGCGACCGCACGGCAGCGCGGTGGAGGTCAGCGGAACTCACCCAAAAAGGCGAGCACTCCCTCTAGGCAAGAAGTCTGGTGGACGTACTATCCCGGCGTGACGTTGTCCCTGGATCAATATGCCCGTGTCGTTACCGCCCTGGACTTGCTGGGCATACCGGAGCGGGCGGTGTTGCGGGCCGAGCGGATCTCGAGGGCGGAGTGGCGCGAACTCAAGGCACCCTTCGAAGCAAGGTTGGACGCCGCAGCGCTCGATGACCATTTCCTGGAGGAATATGTAGCCGCGAGCCAGCGCGCCCTCGCCTTCTTCCGTCGTTCCCTCGCGCCCCTGGATCGCGATCCCTTGGCCTGGTTTGCATTTCTGAAGTGCTTCGGGGAGAGCCCGAGCCCAAGTCGCTTGGCTCGTGAGCTGGGGCTCACCGAGGTTGACCTCGCCAATCTGGGTGCCTACTGGGTGGGTGCGTTGCCGCTGCTCGCCCCTCGAGTGCGCGCTGCCGCGGCGGAGGTGGCGCCCCGGGTGCCGAAGATCAGGCTCGGGGCACTGGTTTATCCGCGGCCCAGCGACCCGATTGGCGCGCTCGTCTGATCGTGCGAAATAGCGAAGCCGTGGGGAGCAGTACGGCAGAAGCGAAGCGCTTGAAGCAGCTGTTCGACGCTGCGGGTGCGCGCTACGCCGAGCTGCGCGAGGCGGCAGAGGGCGCGATCGTCCGTCGTGAGTGGGGTGACTTCGACCGGCACTCCATCGAGCCGTACTACTTCGAGCGCAATCGCTTTGGGCGAGGGCGGCTCATCGACGCGCCCATCGGTGACACCAAGGGCTTGGTCGAGCATGGCTTCGATGCGGCGGGGCGCTTGCTATGCGTGCGCTCCTACAGCGAACTCCCAAGGCGCCAAATATTGCCTGGGGGAAATAAAGAGCGGCCGGCGAAGGAAGTCTACTATGTCTACCGCCCTGGCGAGGTGGAGGGGATCTTGTATGACCATTCACCAGGGAAAGCGGTGATCAACGTCGCGATCTTTAGTTATGACGAGGGGCGTCTCGTTCGCTTGGTGCGTCGCTTCAAGACGGGGAAGCTGCGCGTGGAAGCACTCGAGTGGCAGGGCGCGCGGCTGGCGAGCACGCACACCAAGCAGGGCGACGAAGGCTACACCCAGGAGTTCCTCTACGACGACGTGGGCGAACTGCAGCGCATCGAGTGGATTGATCCGCTTGGAAACCGATCGCAGATCTTCCGCCGCGTACTCAGCAGCCCGGAGGACCTGTTCGCCAGGACTGAAGAGCTGCTGCTCGGCAGCGTTCGCCAGTGCCTCGCGTCCGTCAGCTCCGACTCGCCGGCGGCAGCCGTTGCGCTCTGGCTCGACATGGAGGCGTTCGAGCACGTGTTGCCTCCCCAGCTCGCGATCCTGACCGAAGACCAGCGAACGGAGCTCTTGGCAGACCATGGGAACGACGCCGGCACCTACCTCTACAACCCAGTGGAGTGGGAGGAGTTCGAGGCTGAAGAGCTGGAGCTGGAGGGTGAGGAGCTTGCTCGGGTTGCCTCGGACGCCAACCAGTTGATCTGGCAGCGTTCCCTGCATGAAGACGCGCGGGACGTCGTCGATCGGGTGTGCAAGGCGCTCAACACCGCCGAACTCGCCGAGTTGCTGTCAGTGACCGATGACTGCGTAATCTTCCCTGTGGATATTACTTCGGGGGATGGGGAGGAGGGGGTGAGGCGCGTTGCTACCCCAGAACAGCTCACTGCGTTGAAGCGTCAAGGCCTGATCCGGGTGGCTAAATAACCCGACCAATGGCGATGCGCGTCTCGAACGTGCGCCAGCGGAGCCCCACCCAACCATATTCGATGGGGCGGCCGTCGGAGTCCGTCAGGAGGAGAATGGTCCCCATGCCGAAGCCGTCGCGGCCTTCGCGCGTGTCGTCGTCGTGGTGCAGGCTGCTCGCGTCAGCGACACGTAGCAAGTAGGCACCGGGTGAGTCAGGCACGGCGACCGGCGGCAGCACCGCGAACGCCACGTGGCCAGTATTGGTGGACTTCTTGAGCACCTTGGGCTTGAGCCAGGCGATCACATCGCCAGGCTGTATGTCCGCGACGCGATCGATCTGGAGCCAGCCGCTGCGGGGAGCGTCGCTCGAGCTCCGAACGATGACTCGGTAGTAGTCGCGCGCCAGTGGGCGCCCCTTGAGCCCGTAGCGGCTCGCCTCCCGGGCGATCGGGCTGGCTTTGCCCAGCACGTAGTGCACCATCCCCGAGCAGTCGAAATGATAGATCCCCTGGGACGAATCCACGCGGAAGCCGTGAGTGTACTGGCTGTCCTGCAGCGTCTCGGCGATGTGACCAAGGGCCTGCATCACCCGGTTGCTGTCCCAATCGATCTGCGTATCTGCGAGGCGCGGCGCTTGCTGCGACGCCGTGTTCGTGGGTGGCGCAGTGGCTCGCGTGGTGGGTTGCGCTGGGGGCTGCCCTGGCGCCGCGCTGGGCGTTGCGGCGTTCGAGGTGGTCGGCCTATCGGGCCTTTGTGCGGCGTGCTCGAGATTGCTCGTCGAGCAACCCACGCACCACAGCAGGCTCAAGGCACTGACACAAAGCAGACAACCGCGCGGATACGAACGGCGCATGCCTCCCCGCCACTGGATGCGACAGAAGCCCGCTGGTGATCGCTCGAACACCCAGCGAGTGTAGCTGCATTCTGCCGAGCTTCACGCGCAGAACGCTTCGGGCCGGCGCTCTCGATTGGGTGGCAGAGAGGCCAAAGGATGTGTGGCTGAGAGTGTCTCAGCCACCGCGGACCTTACATGTTGTACTTCACCTTGTTGGAGCCATCGACCATCTCGTTGAACTCCTTGACCACGTTATCGTAGGAACCCGGGACGTCGGCGCCGATGCCGTGGTTGAGGCGCATCTGCTCTTCGCGGGTGAACTTGATGTGGTTCTTGTGGCGCTTCAGATAGAAGGCCACGGCGTCGTAGTAAGCCCGAGGATGCTCCTTGTATCCGTTCCACATGAACGGGACCTTGCCGTCCTTCTCCGAAGTCTCGAGCGCCTTAACCGTTGCTTCGTAGGTCTTCAGCGCGGCCTCGAGCTTGGCGTAGTCGACGTTCTCCGCGTTCAGCTCCTTCTGCACGGCCTTGGCTTCCAGCATCGACTTGCGATGCCAGTACTCGAGAGTTTGCCCGTCCTCTTTCTCGATCTGCGCAAGCAGCTTGAGGGAGCGCGCGTCGACGTGCTTGGTGATCTCCGGGCTCAGCGCGTCGGAAGCCTTGATGAAGGCCTGAAAGGCCTTCTCGAGGTCAGGGTGCATCGTCTTCCCCTTCTCGAACTTGTCGGCCTTGTACATCTCCTTGTTGTAGTACTTGGCCGCTTCGTCGACCTTGGGGATGAGGTCGTTGATCGCCTGCCTGTAGGCTTCGCTGAGCTTGGCCAGGTCGCCGAATTGCTGCAGGTCCTTGTTCGCCTCGAACTTTTCGTTGCACATCTTGAGCACGCTGTCGTCCCACGTGGTCATGCCGATGATCGTGTGCTCGCGGCCGGTGGGGCCCTTCTTCGGATCCTTGACCCATGAGTGATAGCGCTGCTCCGACTTGTGCAGTGCGTTGCTGACCAGGTTCGTGCAGTCGAGCAGGTTGTCGAGCGCCTGGTTCTTCTGCTCGTCGGGGTCTTGCTCCGCCTCTGGCGCCGCTGCCGGCGCGCTGGCTTGGTGAAAGATGGCGTCGCGGAACTGGGGTACCGCGAACGCTCCGGCGACTCCGAGACCGATCACGGCGGGCATGGCCATAGTGACGAGCTTGATGGGATTCATACTGACTACCTCTCTGAAACCAGCGGCCAAGGGGCCGTCGTGAAGCGGGACTGGTGGAGCAACCCCGCATTGCAGCCGAATCGGTAGACGGGCTGACCAGTTGCTTCAAAAGCGCACCCGAGGCGAGAAACGTGGGTCTTGCCCCGCTGCGGACCCTCGGAAGGCCCCGGAGCTAGCGCAGCTCGCGTTCGTTCTGAGCGCGTCTCAAGCGCTGCCGCAGGGGTTCCAGGCGCGGATCGCCAGGCAGCACGCGGGTGGCGCGGCGCAAAGACGTCTCCGCGGCATCTAATTCCCGCAGCTCGAGCTCGAGCGCCGCCAGGCCGAGGTTCACCCGGAAGGACCCGGGGCTGAAGCGTCGAGCTTCTCGCAACACACCCAGTGCTTCCTGCAGTCTGCCCAGGCGGCTGAGCGCCTTCGCGCGCACCAGCTCGCAACTCAGGGATGGGGACAGCTGGCGACTTTGCTCTGCGTGATCCAAGGCGAGCGCAGGGCGCCCCGAGTCGACGAGCGCCACGGCTAGCTCGAAATGCGCCTGAGCGGAGTTCGGATCGAGGCTCACAGCGCGGCCGAGCTCTGCTGCGCGATGCTCTGGATTTTGCCGTGCGGAATAAATGGAGCGCTCGCCGAGCCAGTGGGCCGCGCTGATGCGGGTGACGACAGCGAGCAACGCGAGCGCGAGCCACCACAGGGGAAAGCGTCGTACCCGCGGGAGGTGCCCGAAGGCGTCGCCTCCGAGCGCTGCAGTGGTGAGCAGCGCGAGCACGAGAACTGCGGGCTGCTGCAATGGTGCATCTGCGATCGCGCAGATCATGAGCGCAACCAGCGTCATCTCGCCCAGCAGCCAGGTCTGGGCGGGAGGCTTCGGGCGCAGGGCGAACCAGAACCACGCAACCAGCAGGAGCCACCCGCCAGCCCCGTGCTCCACCAGGCTCTGGAGCCAGTCGGAGTGCGCGCTCTGAACGGCCTGAAAGGTCCGCGCGGCGGAGCGCTCACCTAGACCCGAGAGCAGCGCGCCCTGGCCTTCGAGGAAGGCACCAGGGAAGCGCCCGCTGCCGAAGCCTGTCAGGACGCTCGCGGGATGCAGTGAGATCGCTTCGAGGGCGCAACGCCACAGGAAGCGACGGCCTTCCAACGCGCGCTCCCAGCCAGCCCCTGCACCAGGCGTCGCGCCCCACGCAGCCGCGGGCGCGGCGCTCGCACACAGCCACGCGAGGTGGGGAGCAACGCGCTGACTAATTGCCGTGCGGAGTCGAAGGACGCCGAAGATCGTCGCGACCCCCAGCGCGACCCAGGCCACACGAGAGTGAGCGACGTACAGCGCCGCGAGCTGAGGGGTGGCGATGAGCGCCGTGAGCCATCGGCCCCGCGCGCCTCGCAGTGCGGCCCGCCCGGGCAGGCTGAGCAGAAGCGTGACGGCGAGCAGCAGGCCGAGCCAGTTGGGGTTGCCCATCGTGCCGTGGACGTAGTTGCCCCGAGCGCCGGTTGCGTATTGATAGAGCGCCCAACCAGCGCAACTCACCCCCAAGAAAACGGCCAGCTTGCGCAGCTGTTCGCGCAAGGCGTCTGGCGACCACGTCGCGCGCGCTGAGAGAGCGACCACCAACGCGGCGATGGCGAGCCCCCGATCCGCCAAGGCGCTCGGGCTGCCCCAGAGCAACGTGAGACAGCTCCAGGCGACCCACGCTCCCGCTGCCGCGAGCGGCGCGGATAGCACGACTGGCGCCTTGCGGAATGCCGTCCACGCCGAGGCGACCAGAGCCAGCGCACACACGGCGAGCGCCTTCGGGGCCTGGGCGGTGGCGTGGGGATCCCAGAGCAACAGCGCCACAGCGAGAGCCAGCCATTGCCAGTTCCGTGGGGAATGACGGGAGCTGGCTGCTGCAGGCTCACGCCCAGCGGAAGCGTCAGCCGCGGTCGTCGAGGATGACTCGGAGCTGGTCACGGGTGAAGGGGCGCTGTTCCCGGCTCAGCGCGCGGCGCATGACCCAGGTCAGCTTCTTCGAGTCGTCCCGCTCGATGTAGTAGTACGCGAGCTCCCGCTCTTCGGTGATCTTGGACGACAGGCCATCGAGCATGCGGAAGAACGCATTCTCTGGATCCCAGCTCAGGAGCACCGCCGCCGCGGCCATCGCCGGCTCGAGGTCAGGCGCCTTGGACCGCTTCTCCAGCTCTGGCTTCAAAGATTTCCGTGCGGCTTCTTCTTTGATGGTGGAGAGCAAGGTGACGGCGCGGGGCAGCCACTCGACGGGGAGGTTGTCGTAGTCCCGCATCAGATCGGCGGTGGCGACGCTCTCCCCCAGGCGCAACCGGGCGACGCCGGTGTAGAGACGGATCCAGGCTTGCTTGTGCCCCTTCACCGAGTCCAGTCGCTGCTTGCTGCTCGAGTCGCCGAAGTCTGCGATTAACAGCGAGCTGCGTTCGGCGTTGCGATAGGCGCGATGCGCGAGGGCTTCGTCGAAGCTCGAGTTGGCGACGGCGACGCCTCCGGCTGGCTTCAAATCACCGAGCAAGCCGGTGAGCACACTGCGCCCTCGCGCCCAGCTCAACAGCAGGCGCCCGGCGGTGCGGGGGTCCTTGTCCTGCTTGGCGAAGTCATCGATCTCCCAGAGATTGCACTGGTAGCGCTCGAAGCAGCCGAGCAGGTAGTTGCGCACCCGCGTGTCGCCGAGCCTACCCAAGGTAATCGCGGCACGCTCACGCATCTGGGGGCGCTTGGCGGCGTCCTTGGATGCGTAGAGCTGCTTGTAGATCAGGTCCCGCTTCTTGTCCCCGGAGAGCTTGTTGATCGCGTAGATTGCTTCCTCGCGGATCGTTGGATTGGGATCACCAACGAACTTCTCCAGGTTCGGGATGGCCTTCGGCTCGGCTAGCTTGCCCAGCGCCACGATGGCGCTGGTGCGCACGAAGTCGCTTGGATCACCCAGGGACTTCTCCAGCATGGGCAGACCCTCGGGGCGCTTCACGTCGCCCAGCACGAAGGCCGCGTTCAAGCGGATGACCGCTTGCTTGTGCGCCGCGAGCTTCTCGATGGCTGGGAAGAAGGCCTTGGGGTTCAGGCGCTCCAGCGCGAAGGCGATGTTGTTCAGCATGCGAGCTTCGCGCACCTTCGGCAGGTGACCGATGAGCGCACGAGTCGCGGTGGGATCGCCGATCTTGCCGAGCGCGTATACCGCCTTGTTGCGCACCTCTTCGTTGCGGTGCCCCATCAGCGGGACCAGCTTGTTCACGAGCTGTTTTGCCTGGAGCTCCGCGGCGGCCTCGGTGCCCTGCAGCACGAGCCAGTCGTTGTCCTTGAGGCCGAGCACATGAGCGACGTCACCGATCAGCGTCTGCCGGGCCATGAGATGGCGGCTGCGCCACAGCGCGGTGAACACGCGGCCGCGGTTGTCGCCCTCATCTTTCTTGGGCGCCTTGCGCAGCTCAGAGCGCAGCACCCGCACCGCCCGTTGGCTCGACATGGCTCCGAGCGCGTCCACGATCGCCATGCGGTTGCCCTGGGACTCGTCGTCGCGCTGGTAGAGCTTGAAGAGTGGTTCGAACGACTCCTCATCGGGCATCGACTCCAGCGCCTGGATGACCTCGTAGCGTACGCTGGGCTCCCAATCAGCGAGTGCCGCGCGGAGATTGGGTAGCGCAGAACGATCTCCGAGAGCCCGCAGGAGCCTCGCGCACTCAGCGCGCACGTCGGTGTTGGCGTTGTCTTGCAGGCAGCGAGCAAGCGCGGCGGTGCCGCGCTTACCCAGATTCAGCACGTCGGGGCTAGCTGGCATCTCGCCGTAGCTGACGTTGATCAGCGCTGCCGGGTCCTTGGCCATCTGCGCCAGTACACGCTCCCGCGGGGACAGCCGGCTGCTGCCTTCCTCGGCGCCGGCGTTCACCCCGAGCAGCAAGCTGGGCAAGAGCGCGAGGGTGAGCGCTCCCGCAGCGAAGCCCGCTCGACGCTTCCTGGTGGTGGGACGGTCCTTGGAATTAGTTGCCATGCGGAATTGCTTTTCTGGTGGGAAACGACGGCGGAACAGCTCGAGCGATGCTCAGCGTACCTCGACCTTGGGGGCCAGTTGCTTGACGCGGTGGAGCAGGGCGTCCTTGCTGATGCGACCCGGCAGGTAACGGATGGTCACCTGACGCGCCTTGCAGGCACCGAACGGTTCCTTCCAGTCAATCAGCTCGATGCCGGGATCCTGGTACAGCGCGAGATCGAAGTCCTCTTCGCAGCCTGCGCGTTGCTCGAGCTCGAGCTGCAGCTGAACCTCTGCGCGTGCCTCGGTGGCCGGAACAGGTCGATCGTGGCTCGGCGGCGCGCTTCGAGCGGCCGCGCCACCACAGGCCTGAAGCGACATCAGTGCCAGCACGAGCACCAGCGGCCCTGGGAAGCGAGAACGCCCCCCGTGGGCGATTCGCGCGGAAAGCTGAGCCATCACGGCCGGGGTCTTCGCACGGGAACTGATCGACTTCAAGCGGGACTCTGCTGGGTTTTGCAGGTGGAACGCAATGCGCGACGCCGCGCCGCGCCCGGCGTATTACGCTCCCCGGCGCTGACCCATTCCCGATTTGGTGCTGACCCGCATCGTCTGGGTGCGCTTCCTCCCGCCGGGAGGATGGCCCGGTCGATTCCAGCCTTCGGCGCTAGGGGACTTCCACGGCGCCCAAGGTACACGGACTGGCCCGGGGCTCTCCCCGTTGATCCACGGACGGACAGTTGGTGCCCGATTTGCTCAGCAGCGGACTGCCAGTTTGTGGCATGGCCGTTTCCGTGGGGCCTCCGTTGTCCCCCAGCATGCCTATCATGGGGTCGGCGCGAGTGATCCCGCTCACGCAGTCCATGTCGTCCTTCGGGCCATTCGGCCACTGGATGTTGTGGCTACCCGATGCAGAGGGCGAGGCGTAGCTCGAACCGGTGCAGTTGAGCGGCGTGTACTGATTGCGCGCTTCGTTGTGAATCACCGTGTTCAGGATGGTGAGCGGCGATGCCCGACCGATGCCTGACGCGAACTGTGCGATGTTGCCCACGATCGTGCAGTTCGTCAGCGTGCCGTCGGCGCCGCTTCCAATATTGATCCCCGCGGCAAGACCCATCATCGTGAAGTCGCTGCGTTCGAACACGCGATTGCCATAGACCGTGCTGTTGGTCATGGTGAGCCGCCCGGGCGCCTGAGCGCCGTGTTCGTTGACCCAGACACCCACGGCGAAGCGGGCGACGTTGCGGCTGATGGTCGAGGAGTCGATGGTGACGAACGTGCCCTGCAGATACAGGCCTCCGGCGCCGTTCGGCTCGTTCGGGATGTCGCGGACGGTGTTGGCGTCGATGGTGACGAACTCGAAGTCACTCGGCTCCGACTCGTAGCTCGTGCGGAACACCGCGCCGCCGAACGCCCCCGCTTCGTTGCCCCGAATGATCGTGCCGCAGACATGCAGCGTGCGACCCCTGCCATCCATGCAGATGCCGCCGCCGTTGCCGCCGCGCCCCACCTGCTGACCGTTCTCGACGGAGTTTGCGCCCTGACCGGTGGCCACGTTGTCCAGCAGCGAGCTGTTCAGGACCTCGATGGAGGTGCCCAAGCCCCCGATCGCGCCGCCGTTGCTGCAGCGGTTGCCTTGGAACACCGAACCCACCACCGTGGTGGTGCCCTTGCCGATGCCGTAGATGGCGCCGCCTGATACATCAGGGCCATCGACAGGGCACTCGTTGTCGTAGAAGTGCGAGTTGAAGACTCGCACATTACCGCCGAGGTGATAGATCGCACCGCCTCCTCCGTCGGTGTCGGTTCCGAGAGGAATCGAAGTTCCCGTGGAGTGCCCGTCACGGAAGGTCAAGTTCTGCACCTCCAGGGTGGGTGAGGTGGCTTCGAAGTTTCCCGTGTCGAGGCTGAGGATGCGGACACTGCCGCCGCCGCTCAACGTGATCAGGCCTCCACCATCGAGCACCACGTCCTTCGTCACCTCGATGGTCTGAGTGAGCGTGATGGTATGAGGCGAGCTGCCGCACGAGAAGTCGATGATACCTCCGGCTTCGATCTCGGTGCGCAGCGCGGCCTCGGTGCAGCTACCTGGCGTCCCGGTCCCCACGGTACGCGTTGCGTTCGCGGTATCCATGGGACGCGGCCCGTCACAAGTCGGGTCTGGGGGTGAGGCGCCACCGGACCCACCAGTCCCACCGGACCCAGCATTGCCGCTCGAGCCTCCGCTGGCGCCGGACCCGCCTTGCCCCGCGGATCCACCGCTAGCCCCCGCGCCGCCGCTGGCGCTGGAGCCGCCATTGCCGCTGGAGCCGCCGCTAGCGCTGGAGCCGCCATCGCCGCTGGAGCCGCCATCGCCGCTGGAGCCGCCATTGCCGCTGGAGCCGCCGTTGCCCGCGCCGCCGCTGGCGCTGGAGCCGCCGTTGCCCGCGCCTCCCGAGTCGTCGCTGCCGCACCCGGCAAGGGCCGCGACGGCCGACAGCGTACTCAAACCCAGCGCCAAACCATGCGGTAAAACCCTCATGGGGTGCAGTCTACTCGCGATGCGCCACGGGGTCAGCCATCACGTCGTGTGAGCAAAGCTCGCATTCTATGCCGCGCGGAATTGAACCGGATCCCGACGCCCTGCCCAAGCTCACTCGGCCCGCGAGAGACGACGTTTTTCCATGAGGGGAGGAATACTGAGGAACAGGATGGCGCTGATCACCAGCAGCGCGCCGAACAGCTCCTGCGATGAAGGGAACTTCGTGCCCAGCCACAGATACAGACCGCAGGAGGCCAGCAGCCCTGCAAGCACGGAAGAGGCGCGGTTCACCGGGACGCAGAAGCTGTTCTCGCGTCCGTCGAGCAAGATCAAGCCACCAAAGATCCCAGTGCCCTGACTCAGCATCCCGATCACGACGGCGTAGCCGGTCAGCCCACGCGCGAAGAAGGTGGTGAAGCCTGCTCGCACCTGCTGGAGCTGGCCTGCCTCGGGGAAGGCAGTCGCGAGCAGCGCCAGCACTACCAAGGTCAGCACGATCGCAGGTGACGCCGTCATCTGCTCCTCCACGAAGTAGCGCTTGGTTGCGGAGGCGTCGGAGGTCTTCGCGAGCCGGCTCATGAAGCGCAGGCGAATGAAGTACGACGTCAGGTAGACGAGCACGTCGACCGTTGCGACGACGGTCAACCCAAAGTGCCCTTCCCCGAGCAACGCGGTGAGCAGCGCCGCGAGGCTCAAGCCTAGCGCCACCCAAGAGAACCAGCGCACGTGGCGCTTGCTCAAGGTGTCCACGATCGGAGCGATCACCAGTACGCCGCCTCGCATCAGGAGCATCATGAACACGATGCTTGCACCCTCGCATGTATAGGCGAGCGTCGTCGTGCCGATGATGGCTGCGGTGCACAGCCCGCTCATGAAGGTCCACTTCCCCGGAAGTGGCACGGAAACGCCGAGTATCGACTTCCGAGAAGCCGCGCGCCACCAGCCGCTCAGCCACAGGAAGCTGAACATCCCCACCATCGAGGCGATGGTGGTGATGGGCAGGAGCTCGAAGCCTGGAACGGCTTCGTCCACGTTGGGCAAGGTGCCAGAGCTGATGGCCTTGGTGAGGGCGCTGTAGGGCACGTAGCAAGCGAAGTAGCCGAAAGCGAACCACCAGATGCTTGGCGAGTGTTGGGAGTTGTCGTGCGTCATCGGGACGGGCGCTCGGCGTTGGGGACGGGCGCTCGGCGTTGGGGACGGGCGCTCGGCGTTGGGGACGGGCGTCAGGCGCTCCGGTGGATTCCGTGCTTCTTCAGCTTGCTCTGCAGCGTGGTGGGCTTGAGGCCGAGGAGCTTCGCTGCACCATCCGGACCATAGATCTTGCCCTGCGTCAGCGCGAGCGCGCGCTCGAGATGGGCGCGTTCGTTGTCTTCGAAGCTCAGCACCTGCGCACTCCTCGCGCCCTGCAGCTGGGCGGCCGCAGAATTGGCGCTCGGGCCGGGCGACTTGGGGGTCACCCCCAAGGCTGGCCCGAGGTGTACCGGATCGATCACTCCCGCTGGCTGGACGATTGTCGCGCGCTCGAGGGTGTTCGCGAGCTCGCGCACGTTGCCCGGCCACGGCCGGCCCTCCAGTTCGTATTTCGCCGCTCGACTGAGCTGCCACGGGCCGCGGCCCTGGCGCCCTTTCAACTGCTCGAGGATGTGCTCTGCCATCGGCACGACATCTTCCAGGCGTTCGCGCAGCGGGGGGATGTCCAGCGGAAAGGCCGCTAGGCGATAGTACAAATCCTCCCGGAACCGCCCATCGTGGATGGCGCGCTCCAGGTCCACGTGACTCGCGGCGATGACGCGCACGTCGACGCGAACGGTGCGGTCGGAACCGAGTGGTTCGAAGCTGCCTTCCTGGAGCACACGTAGGAGCTTGGCTTGGGCAGCGAGCGGCATGTCGCCGATCTCGTCGAGCAGCAACGTCCCACCATTTGCGGTCACGAAGCGCCCAGGGCGCTCTTTCACCGCGCCGGAGAACGCGCCTTTCACGTGCCCGAAGAGCTCACTTTCTACCAGGTTCTCCGGGATCGCAGCGCAGTTGACCTTCACGAAGGGGCCATCGACCCGTGGGCTCCATCCGTGCACCGCGTTGGCGAGCACTTCCTTGCCGCTGCCTGTTTCTCCGCGGATCAAGACAGGTAGATCGGAAGCGGCGACCTGTTGTGCCAGCGTGGCGAGGTGTCGCATGGACGCTGAGCGCGCGTTCTCGATGCGTCGGCACGCAACACTTGCGCCACCGACCTCTTCCACCAGCAGACGATTCTGCTGCTCGAGCTGGGCGCGGTAGCGCGCGAGCAACCGTGCTTGCTCGGCGAACATCATGGACAGGCTCACGAGTTGCCCGTACACGTCAGCGAGCGCTGCGCTCTCCTTTGAGTAGGGTACGCACTCTCGTCGATCCAGGGTGATCAGGCCGAGGCTCTTCTCCCGCGAGTAGAGCGGGATCACCATGCAGCTATGCCCGTGGGGGAGGTCGAGGACTCCGTCGTAAGGATCGCCTTCGCTCCCAGCGTGGTTGTCCTCCGTCAGCGCGATCGCGCGCCGTGTGTTCAGGGCACGCCGTATCGTGGGGAAACGCTTCAGGGTCAGGGTGTGGTGTCGCACCTCGGGTGTGGCGAGGGGGCCATCCGCGGCTCGCACGACGAGCTCGTCTCCCTCGAGCGCGTACATCACGGCGAGGTCGTAGGGGATGACACTCGCGAGCGACCCCAGTACACCCTCGAGGAGTTCCTGAAAGGCCTCTGGCCGCACTGCCAATGCTGCCAGCTGACGGAGATCTTCGACTGGGCCGACCACGGAGCTGCTCCTTGTGATTGAAGGGGGATGATGCGCACCTGACAGTAGCACCGAGATTTCGTTGTGACAACGATATTCAGTTGTGTGCGGGAGACGATATTTCGTTGCGCTGGCGCGTATGGCTGAGGAACTCGCGGAAAATACACCTCAATGGCTTGGCACGCTCCTCGCTACGGCGGGAGCGTGAAGCAAGTCAGCCTGGATGTAGACGTCGCGGTGATCGGCGCTGGTACCGCCGGCCTGGCCGCGTACCGCGCGGCAAAGGCAGAGGGGGCCAGGGTCGCCCTGATCGAAGGAGGACCGTACGGGACGACCTGTGCTCGGGTCGGCTGCATGCCCAGCAAGCTCCTGATCGCAGCGGCGGAGGTAGCGCACCAGGCCGCGCAGGCCGATCGGTTCGGCATTGCCGTGGGGCAATTGGCCGTCGACGGCCGTAGGGTCATGGCGCGGGTTCGTGCCGAACGCGACCGCTTCGTTGGCTTCGTGGTACGGGACACGCTGGAGATCCCGGACTCTGAGAGGGTACGAGGGAGCGCCCGCTTCGAAGACCAGCGCACCCTCATCGCCTTCGACGAGGAGACTCAGACCCAGACGCGCATCCGCGCGCGCGCCGTGGTCATCGCGACTGGTTCGAGCCCCGTGGTGTTGCCCATGTTCAAGGGCCTGGGAGATCGCCTGATCATCAACGACGACGTCTTCGAGTGGGAGGATCTGCCGACGTCCGTCGCAGTCTTTGGACCGGGAGTAATCGGTCTGGAGCTCGGTCAAGCGCTCAGCCGGCTTGGTGTCAGGGTGCGCATGTTCGGTGTCGGAGGACTGATCGGGCCGCTCACCGATCCAATAATCCGTGAGGAAGCCACGCGGATCATCAGTCGGGAGTTTCCACTGGACACCGACGCAACGGTCCACGGGCTGAAGCGGGTTGGTGACCAGGTAGAGGTAGACTTCGACTGGGACGGAGAACGCCGTGCTGAGCGATTCGACTTTGTGCTGACCGCCACTGGGCGCCGCCCGAATCTGGACCGCCTGGCACTGGAGCGCACGGGAGTCTCCCTGGATTCTCGAGGTGTCCCGGTGTTCGACCCGCGCACCCTCCAGGTAATCGACAGCCGCTTGTTCCTCGCGGGCGACGTCAACAATGTGCGCCCGCTGCTCCACGAGGCGTCGGACGAGGGACGGATCGCTGGTGCCAACGCGGCGCGCTTTCCCAACTGCAGCTACGGAGCGATCTCCGATATCAAGCCAGATGCCGCCCCCCAGCGCCGGAGCTCGATCAGCGTGGTGTTCAGCGACCCGCAGATCGCGATGGTCGGATCCTCATGGAAAGAGCTAGAGGCAGCGCGAGACGAGCAGCGAGTGATCGTCGGAGAGGTCAGCTTCGAGGACCAGGGGCGTAGCCGCGTGATGTTGGTCAACCAGGGACGCCTTCGCCTGTACGTCGATGCGCGGGATGGCCGGTTGCTCGGTGCAGAAATGATCGGGCCGCGCGCGGAACATCTGGCTCACCTGCTCAGTTGGGCCCATCAGCAACGTCAGACGGTCATCGACCTGCTCTGCATGCCCTTCTACCACCCCGTGATCGAAGAAGGCCTGCGCACCGCCTTGCGGGACGCAGCCAAGCAACTCGAAGCGCGCGCTGGCCTCCAGCGACGCTGCGCCTAACCCCACCCTGCGCCGACTCCGCTCGGCGACCAACCCCGAACCCGGTGCCGCGCTCTCTTCGAGCGTGGTTGACCGGTCAACTCAGACCGGAGCCAGCGGCTCCAGAAAGACTCCGAACAAGATGAAGAACAGCGAAGGACAGAAGGTACCCGAAATCACGTTCCGCGCCCGGGAGGGTTCCGCTTGGAAAGACATCACGACCAAGGACCTCTTCGCGGGCAAGACCGTCGTCGTCTTCTCGCTCCCCGGTGCGTTCACGCCGACCTGCTCCAGCAACCACGTGCCCCGCTACAACGAGCTTGCGCCGGTGTTCAAGGCCAAGGGAGTCGACGACATCGTATGCATGTCGGTGAATGACGGCTTCGTGATGCAGGCGTGGCAGGTGGATCAGGACGCGGAGAACATTCGGTTCGTTCCGGACGGCAACGGAGAGTTCACGCAGGCGCTCGGCCTGCTAGTGGACAAGCGCAGCCTCGGCTTCGGACAACGTTCCTGGCGCTACTCGATGCTGGTCAAGGACGGCGTGATCGTGAAGCAATTCATCGAGCCTGAGAGGGATGGTGATCCCTTCGAGGTGTCGGACGCCGAGACCATGCTGCGCTATCTGGACGAGAACGTGCAGTTGCCTCACGACGTACTCATGATTTCACGTGCCGGATGTAGCTTCTGCGATCAGGCGAAGGCGATGCTCGAGCAGCGCGGCATCGAGTACGACGAGGTGCCAGCAAACCCGAGGCGCCTGAAGGCGGTCAGTGGCAAGACGACGACTCCGCAGATCTTCGTCGACGGCGAGTACGTCGGTGGTGCAGCGGAGCTGGAGGCCTGGCTGTCGCAGCATGGCTAGAGGTTCTGCGCGCGGTATCGCCAGGAGCGGTGCCGCGCGGAGAAAGGTCCTGCGGGCGGCGGCGCGCGTTCGATGCGATGGGATGCGCGTAAGCCTCCGCGGTTCCTGATTGATAGTGCCCAGCAATTGCCCCCGGGCTTCGCAGCAATTCGGCTTCGAGGTCCGGGGGCAGACCTATTTCAGCAGCTCCTCGGAGTGCAGGACGCGGGCGCCTCGTTTCGCCATCTCCGCGATGGCGCCTTCGCTGTCCCCCGCCTTCAGGTTCACTCCGCGGCAGCCGTCGGCGACCAACGTCACGTTGAAGCCAAGCTCGAGCGCGTCCAGCACGCTGAACTTGACGCAGAAGTCGGTGGCCAGCCCGAGTGCGACGACATCGCGCACGCCTCGCGTCATCAGCCACTCAGCGAGCCCGGTCGCGCGCTTGTGACCGTTGTCGAAGAAGGCGCTGTAGCTGTCGATGGCGACGTCGGTGCCCTTGTAGAAGAGCCGTTCAATGCTGCGCGACTCGACCTCGTGATGTAGCCGCGACCCATAGCTGTGCTGAACGCAGTGATCGGGCCACAGGACCTGATCGACGCCGCCGAGCTTGATGACCTCCCCCGGCGACTTCCCGTCGTGCTGGGAGGCGAAGCTGCCATGATTCGCCGGGTGCCAGTCTTGAGTTGCCACGACGATGGTCTCTCCACTGAACGCTGCCATCAGTCGATTGGCCACAGGCACGACGGCGTCTCCGTCGGCTACAGGCAGCGAGCCAGTAGGCATGAAGTCGTTCTGGAGGTCGATGAGTAGTAGCGCTTGCATGGTGGAACCCTCCTAGGTCGTGTGGAAAGTACTCTAGTTACCGTGCGGAAATGGTCGGCTCAGAGTTCGAAGTTGAAGCCCCGCTTGACGAGTTGCTTGTAGCGTCGCTGATCGAAGCGGTAGAGCCGCGCTGCCCGATGGGCCACGCCTTTCTCCACCTCGTCGAGTGGGCGCAGCAGGTCCATCGCGAGGATCTTCTTGCGAAAGTTGCGCTTGTCGAGCCCCGTGTCGAGCACGATCTCGTAGAGGCGCTGCAGTTGAGTCAGCGTGAACTTTTCGGGCAGCAGCTCGAAGCCTATGGGCTGGTAGCGCACCTTCCCTCGTAGGCGTTCCCGCGCCGTCGCTACGATCTCATCGTGGTCGAACGCGAGCTTCGTCGCCTCTTCGACGCTGAACCAGGCCGCATCGCTCGCGTCCGTGGCAGCACGCACCGCATGCTCACTCAGCTTGACCAAGGCGTAGTAGGCGACGCTGACCACGCGCTCGCGGGGATCGCGATCGACGCGACTGAAGGTGTATAGCTGTTCGAGGTAGACATTGCGCACGCCCGTCTCCTCTTCCAGTTCTCGAAGCGCGGCCTCGTCCGTCGTCTCCTTCATGTCGACGAACCCTCCGGGCAACGCCCAGCTACCTCTGAAAGGCTCTCCGGCGCGCTGGACGAGCAGCACCTTGAGGTCGTCTTCGTCCAGCCCGAAGACGACGCAGTCGACGGTTAGCGCTGGGCGCGGGTACTCATAGGTGAAGCTCACGTTCCCTCCGCCTCCGCGGCCTCACGCAACTCGCGCAGCTCACGTGCGTAGCCTCCGCTCAGGATGGGGAATCGGCACCAGGTCTTGGGGTCCAGGTTCTCGTCGTCCAGGTGGAAGCTCGGGGCGTAGCGCTCTCGCTTCCACTGGTTTTGACTCCAGAGCCTGAAGAAGCGCTCCAACCACACCAGGTGGTCTGAGCGGGAGTAGCCCGGGAAGTGCACCGCGAGCAAGCCGAAGATCTCTACCGGGCTCCGCGCGTCTCGAATCGCCGCGCGTTCGATGTAGTCCAGCACTGGGTAGGGCATCAGGTCGGTTTCGTCGGTCTGCGCCGCAGCCTCTGGACGCAGCTCTGCGGTTGGCTTGAGTCGGTTCACCACGGAAACGCAAGGTTGGGGCCCGTAGCCCGCTGGGCCGCGGGCTTCGAGCCAGGTGAGCCACTCGAGGAGATACGCCTTGTCGATGCCGGCGATAGGGGACAGGCCGCCCGCCGTATCGCCGTCCATGGTGGCGTATCCGACCGCTGCCTCGGAGCGGTTGCTCGTCGAGAGTAAGAGCGCGCGCCTCAGATTGGCGATCAACCACACTCCGGGAGCCCGTGCCCGCGCCTGGATGTTCTGGAGTGGGATGTCGTGGTGTTGCCAGTCGAGCAGCTGATCCGTCGCTCCTTCCACCAGTTCGACGTATCCGCGGGCCAGGCTCTCGATGTCGAGGAAATGGTGAGTCGCCCCCAGCGCCTCTGCAACCTCAGCGGCGGCTTCGCGCGTGGTCGCTGAGCTGTTCTTGGTGGCCTGATACACCGTGGTCAGCCAGTGCTCCGGCCGCGCCCGCTCACCATCGAAGAGATCTGGCCAATAGCTCAGGCGTCGCTTCAGCTCGCTCGTGTCGAGTTCCTGTTCTGCGCGGTCCAGGCTCATGCGGCAGAGCGCGGCCACGGCTGTCGAATCCGCTCCGCCGCTCAGCGATACGACGAAGCCCTTCGAGCGGCTCTTGCGCATGTAGTCGAACAGGCCCAGCGTTACCGCGCGGCTAAATTCCTCCGACTTGAGGTGTTGGTCATCGCTCTCCCAATCGGGGAGTGGAGTCGGTTGGCTCCGAGGTGCAGCCAGGCGCGGCCGGAAGTCGCAGCGTACCCGACCCTCGGCGGCTACCCCCGGCGCGTAGCTTGCGACCTTGGCGCGGTGGACGCGAGTCAGATCGATGTCGATCAGGGCGTGAGTCAGCTCTACTTCTTGCAGGCTGAAGCGTGGCCCCCGAGCCACCAAGCGCCCCGACGAGGCAATGAGCACGCCACCGTCGTAGATCACTCGCCCCGCCTCATTACCCATCAGATTCGAGTAGACATAGTTCACGCCAAGGGCGCGTGAGCCTTCGAGCACCAGACGCTCGCGGGTACGGTGTTTGCCAAACGCGAAGTGACTCGCGCTGGTGTTGAGCACGATGTCTACACCCGCCAGCGATAGCTCACGGCCGGGGCGCTGCGTGACCCAGGCGTCCTCGCAGATCTCGAAGCCGATCTGCAGTGACTCGATCTGGCTGTAGTTGGCACCTGGTAGGACATTGCCCGGAGGATTCAAGGGCGTGAAATCGAAGTGCACGTCGCCAATCGGCAGCTCTCTCCCCAAAATTCGGCAGCTGCTGCGGGCGCCAGCGGGCCACGGCTTGAACCAGCGGGGCTCATAGTGGATTCCGTCCCCAGCCAGGGCGCGCTTGCACACGAGGCCGAGCGGCTCACCGTCCGCGATCATGCATGCGGTGTTGTAGACGGCGTCCTGATGCCAGAAGGGCAGGCCCACGGCGACGATCATGCCGGCCGTGTGCGGCAAGATGGCTTCGAGCACCTCGAGGGCCAGCCGCTGCACCGAGGGAGCATGAAACGCGTCTTCGCAGCCGTAGCCGGTGATGCACATCTCGGGGAGCGCCAGCACAGCGACCTCGCGTTGTCGCGCCTGGGCCAGCGCAAGCTCGATGCGCCGAAGATTGCCATCCCAGTCCAGGGGAGTCTGATTGAGCGCTGCTGCGCCAACTTCTAGGAACCTCATGCTGTCCTCATGTGCTGCGGTGTTCAGCGCCGTGATTGCTTGGCGATCGCGTCGACCTTGAGTCGTTGATTCATGCGTTGGAGCTCGGCCTCCATACCCACGGCGACGGGGGTTGCCGTGTTTCCGTGTTGCCTCGCGGATAGAGGCAGCTGCTTGAGTTCAGCGAACGTTCGCTCGCGAATCGTGCTGAGCCGCTCTGGCGGGCTCACTCGCTCGCCTCCGCGGAGCGCCGGCTCAAGCAACGAGCGCCAGGTAGCGCTGGCCGGCGGATCCAGGCGTTGCTCGCTGTGCAGTCGCGTCCCACTCCACGGGGAAACGCGTTCCCGTGAGCTCTTCGGCGCTTCGCTCAGGCTCGAGTCGTAGAGCAGGTCGAGACAGACCTGACCATCCAGCTCAAACCGGGCGACGTCGAGTACCCCGGCGATGGACGTCTTTATCGGGACCTCTGAGAGCTTGAGCTTGAACTGCCACTCGGCGCTCGGGTTCGGGCGCAGCGCAGCGAGTTTGTAGACGCCACCGAGCGCCGGCTGATCGAACGCCGTCACCAGCCGGGTGCCCACTCCCCACACGCTGATCTGGGCGCCGCTGGCCCTGAGCGCTGCCAGCCGATACTCGTCGAGGTCGTCACTGGCGACGATCACGGCGTCGCCTAGCCCTGCCGCGTCCAGGCGCTTGCGGGCCTCTATCGACAGCGTCTTCAGGTCGCCGGAGTCGAGGCGGATGCCCAGCATCTGGTGACCCTTTCGCTTGAGATCAAGCCCAACCTGAATCGCATGCTCAACGCCCTGGAGCGTGTCGTATGTATCCACGAGGAAAACACAGTTGTCTGGCATCGACTCGGCGTAGCGCTCGAAGGCGCTCAGTTCGCTCTCGAAACACATCACCCAGCTGTGCGCGTGAGTGCCGCGCACGGGAATGCCGAAGCGGCGCCCAGCCAGCACGTTGGAGGTCGCTGCACAGCCGCCGATGTACGCTGCGCGGCTAGCGCTGAGGCCACCGTCTGGGCCTTGTGCACGGCGCAACCCAAACTCCAAGACTGGAGCATCGCCCGCGGCGCTGGCTATGCGGGACGCTTTGGTCGCGACCAGGGTCTGGAAGTTGATCGAGTTGAGCAGCAGGGTCTCGACGAGCTGTGCCTGCGCCAGGGGACCTCGCACACGCAGCAACGGCTCGTGGGGAAAGCAGGCGGTGCCTTCAGGCATCGCGTCCACGTCGCAGCTGAATCGAAGCGTGCGCAGGTAGTCGAGGAAGCTCGCGCTGAACAAGGGCTTGCCGCTCGCTGCGTTCAGCGACGCCAGGTAGTCGATGTCCTCGGCGTCGAAGCGAAACGCCGCGAGCTCTTCCAGCGCAGACTCGAGGCCCGCACAGACCGCGTATCCGCCCTGAAACGGCAGCGTGCGAAAGAAGAGGTGAAACACGGCCTCCTGCTCGGCCATCCCGTGTTGGTGGTAGCCCTGCGCCATGGTGAGCTGGTACAGATCCGTGAGCAGGCCGGTCGTAGGCGCCGCGGAGGGTTGCGCCGCGCTAGCGCGACCGAGTGGGCTGGTCGGGGTGTCAGACATCGCCGCTCCCTTCTCCTCGCGGGCGTGTTGAGTCCTCGAGGATCACTGGTGACCTAGAACATCCCAGGTCTTAGTGTATCCTAGACACTAACTCGAACTTGACAAGGGGGCTCGCACGTTTCGTGTCCAGTACCATCACGGACGAGTCCCTCTCGCCGCGCGAGCGCAGCGACGGGCCCCCCCCCAAATCCCCGCCGACAGTTCCCCCCAAATCCCCGCCGAAAGCCCCCCACCCATCGCCCTTCCCGAGC
>JAUILJ010000661.1 GCA_030433055.1 Polyangia bacterium | reverse complement strand
CTTCTCGAATGAGTGACCTCACCGAAAAGCCGGCCTTCTGCTGGACGTGGCACTCGCCGCGCCCGAAGTCGAAGATGCGAAATCGCTGGTTTCCAGGGACGACTAGCACTTTGTCCAGCGCCTCACGCGGACCTTCGATGCTGAATCCCGCGCGGTGTGTCCAACGGCCAGCGCGGGAAGCCATTAGCGTGCCCAGCATCCACTGAGGGCCAAGGCGTAGGTGGTGCGACGTATATCGAAACGAATCCGCGAGGTAATCGCGCACCAACCGACTCGCCGTCCGGGTCAGGTACCCACCGAGCACGGGCACGAAGTCAAAGTCAATCCGACCTGGGCGCGGGGTGTCGTAGACGCTGGTCGGTGTGGCGAGGTGAGTGGAGAACGCCCGCGTTAGTGTCTCGCGTCGGATGCTTGCATAGTCCTCGCGACGCTTCATTGCTGACACGTCCATCAGTGCGGTCCTATCCGCGTCAGGATAGATCTGTGGACGATATCTGGGGGTTGCTCGCAGTCGAGGGCCAAAGTCGCCGGATCACGGGCAAGGCTCTGATAGCGCTCGAAGCGTTGGTCGCGGATGTCCGGTGCGTCGGGGAAGGGCTCTTGCTTCGCTTCCATGCGCCGGAGCATTTCCTCGTGGCTAATCGTTAGAACGATCTGGAGGTCGGGCGTTGGGCAGGCTCTCTTCAAGAAGAGGCCCATGGGTGTCGCAGATGGCGTTCGAGCGGGGAAGCGCAGGTCTAGGTCTATCAGTGCGTCACCGATCCATCGGTCGCAGACCACGGTCTGACCTCGTGCGAGCGAGTAGCGCACCTTGCATGCAAGTTGGACCAAGGTGTCGAGTTCGGCCATGCGCAGCCACATGGCGCTGACTCCGGGGCGAGCGAACGCGCGCTCTCGCGCCGCGCTGTCTCGTGGGCCCGGAAGGGTTCCAGGGCGAAGACGTCGTACCGTCCTTCTAAGCAGATCCAGCTCACGTGAGTAACCGGGTCGAAACCAGAATGGAGCGACTGGTCCCCGCTCGCGCAACGCCGACTCGAGCAGCGCGAGCTGCGTGCTCTTCCCGGCGCAATCGATCCCGCTCAGCGTGATTAGCCTAGGCTTGTGCATTGCCTTCCTGGGTAGTTGACGATGAGAGCTGTCGGATGCACAGCGCCGCACCCACCAGGAACAGGAAGCCGCTAAGGCCTACCATACTCGTGAGCATGATCGCGGAGGCAGCAGATACAGTGAACACCGAGAGACCAAGACGACCAGAGCGACGGAGCGCAAGCGCCCAGGCAATCACGTTTGCCCACAGTATGGAGATGCCTGCCAAACCCAGATCACCTAGGAGGCGCGTTCCCGTGAATGACGGAGTCGGCGTGCGTTCGTACTTCAGGTGAACATAGTCCACGTACGGCATCACCGCGAGATCGCCACCTCCCACTCCGAAACCGACCGGGATGTATTCTGGGTTGTCTTCGTAGGCGTAGAACACGTAAGCGTCCTTGAGTTCACCAAGGTCCGTCTGGTCACTGAAGATCTTGTCGTAAATCGCCTCTTGTACAGCGCCCGAGAGCAGCGCGGTGGACGACACGGCGAGCGTGAGCGCGCCACCAACGACGATGGCACTCGCGATTTGGGTGCCTCGCAGATATCGAATCAGAAAGGCCGCGAAGACAAGGAGCCCGAGCGCCATTCCGCCGAACGCGGACGCGGAGTAGGTGAGGAACAGGGCTATCAGGCCAAAGAAAGCAATGACTCGCATCTTGGGGCGCAGACGGGCGTCGCCAAAAGCCCATTGGGTCACGCCAAATAGCACGACAGAAACGATGGAAGCCGCGAGGAATTTCGGTTCCCCGGACAGGCCTCCCAAACGTCGAATGGTATTCCCGTCGACCTCGAACGTGCCGCGCACCGGATCCACGTTGAGCGTACCAGCACCGAGCACGAGCATGCTCACGAAGCCCGCGAGGCTGCTGAAGAGCGTTCCAGAGAGGAAACCCCAAACGGCTCCCCACGCGTCCTCGAGTGTTTTCGCCCATAGAGGAACGGCAAAGAGGATGAGGATCTGACCCAGGAAGCTCCCCAGTTGAACTGGCATCTTGTATTCAGCCTGTGCACCGCTGAGGCCCATTGCGAAGGCAAATCGATAGCGTTGGAGCCAGCCGTACTCGGCCCAAATCCAGACCAGAGTCAGCAGGGACGTGTACCCGATGAACCACCAGAAGAGTTTCGCGCCACTCCGTTGGATGCCTACGCCGTTGGGACGAGCCAAGATCGCAAGTCCTATCGCCATCGGTCCAAGGACCTTGTACCAGTCGACTCCCACCGCCAGGGTCAGTCGCGGTACCATCATTGGCAGCATGAAGCCCACGCCGAACAGGAACCTGCGCCGGTTCAAGAACGCCAGCGCGATCAAAGTCCCGAAGCACAGCGCGAACAGGGTGCTTTCGGAAAGCGGTGAGAGAATCATGGCTGGGCTTGGTGGGATTGCTCGCGCTCGATCAGGCGCTGGAGGTTCTTGTCCTGCTGACCCTCGAGTCGGGCGGCGTTCTTGTAGGCGTCAGCGGCGAGCCCGTGGTGCCCGGCTCGCTTAGCAGCATCACCGAGCTTGCGGTAGCGAGTGGCCGAAGGAACCTCGCGCGCCGCCCGGCTAAAATAGCTCGTCGCGTCGACGAAGCGTCCGTACTTTGTTGCGGAGTCCCCAAGGCGTTCAGCCTCCAGAGCACAGCGCTCACGACTCATGCAGATGCTGGCCAGTAGTTCGTCACCAACCTGAGCCCCCGTTTCGGGATGCTCGCTTTGCAGCCTCGCGCTGAACAGGAGATGGTAGCAATCCACTCCTCCCAGGGTCCGGCAATCCTCCACGCCGATCTGTGCAAGCGCCTGGTCTACGTGGCCGAGGGCGAGCGCGAGCTGCGCGCGCAGTAGCTTTCCCTGGACTGGTTTCTGTGAGGAAATAGAGCGAAGCTTTGCATCCGCGACGTCCACGCAGGTTCGACGCTGATCTTCCTGACACGGGGGAGTGTTGGCTCCGAGGTGTGAGATGTAGAATCCGACAAGGCGCTCCTGAGCGTACGTGTCGTTGGCGTCGAGCTTCGCTGCTGCATTCAGCATGCGCTCCTGATCGGTGGGGTTCGGGAGCTTGCTGGCCAATAGCAGCAATACATCTCGCCCGGTCGCGTTGTCGGGTGCGACCTCGACCAGTGAGTCCACGCTCTTGGTAAACCGAAGCGCTGCGTCTGCCACAGGTCCCACGAGTCCGGGGTCGCCGCCAAGGGCCAGCCGAAGTTCTAGCAGTGCTTGGTGCTCAACGCCGTACCTGCCAAGGACCTCGGCGAGCAGGAGATGGGTCCGTCCGTTATTCGGGTCGCGCTCGAGGGCGTGCTCGATGAAAGGGAGAGGATTCGAGCGACCGTGCAAAGCTCCGAGGGCGGCCATGCGCGGCAGGAATGGATCGGCGGGGTGGCGAAGCATCGCCTGTACCGCGGATGCCTGGAATGCGTCCCAGTCTTGTGTCCTCTTTGCCGCGTCGTAGTCGGAGGCGATGGCGAAGTGGTCTCGGGGCAACGTATGTCGTCCGAGCGCAAGGACGAGAACGCCTCCAATCACCGGGAGGCCCTGCAGAAGGCGAATGCTGAGTGTGGAGGTCGCCCGCGCTGGGCTCCTCGACCATGGCCAAGAGCCAAGCGCTACCAGCGGGATCACAAGTGCTGGGAGCTCGAAACCGAGGTCGAATAGGTTCTGCACGGTCACCGCTAACACTCCTGCGAAGGCAGCAGTGCCCAGCAGGCTCTTGCGGTATGCGAAGGTGCTTGGGCGGAACAGGTAGACGACGCCAACGAGAGCCACGCCCGCTACTGGGACTCCCCAATCGACGATCCACTGCACTACGAAGTTCTCGACGTGGGCATATCGAAGATTCCGCGTGGCAAAATCGTAGGCTGGAAACGCACTTCCGAACGCGCCCCTCCCCACGCCGGTCCACGCGAAGTCGGAGACCATGTCTCCGCTCCAGCGTGCCAATCGGAGCTTGTCGACGTTTTGCGATACCGATGCTCTCACGAACGTCGGCGGAGCTGCGAGAGCGGCGAACACGCAGGCCGTGAGGACGGCGAGGCTCACCTTGAGTCCGAGCGCAGCTCCCCATCTGGAACGTCTCGCCATCGCGATCGCGCAGGTTCCTCCACCGACCAGCAGGGCGAGAATCCCGCCGCGCGAGGTGGTCAGGAGTGAAACACCGAGCACTATGGCCAACCCAGTGCCCACGGCGTAGCTCTCCCGACCATGGGCTCGAATCAAGAGTCCTAGACCCACGAAGAAGGACAGAGTCAAGTACCCGGCCAGATTGTTGCCGTTTAGCAGGGGGCCCATGCTCCATCGAGGAGCGTCGAAGCTGGGTGTGTACAGCCCATAGACCTCCTGCGCGTCCATTAGTCCGTGCACGATGGTGAGGAGCGCGACCAACAAGCCGGTCCCGAACACGATGCGGGCTATCGCTGCTGGCCCGATTGAGCGACCAATCCCGCGAGTCAGGACAGCGACAACTGCGTATGTGATCCACTTGGTGCCCTCCGTGCAGGAGGCTCTCGGATCCACGCTCAAGGACCAGCCGAGGTTCTGTCCCGTCGACATCTCGGCGCGCGACCAGATACTGGCGGACGCTGGCGACAGTAGCGTGACCCAGCTGGGAGGCAGAGGAAGGGCCTGGATGAAGCACACGGCACTCAGGGCGCACAGGAGGCATGCCAGGGGGTGCCATTCGGTGGGTCCTATCACCAGAGCCACCGCCGACAGAAAGGCGAGGACGGCTACGGTTTCCGGGTGAACGCCTCCGATCGCGAGGGCACTCACGCCGACCAGAAGCGCTAGGCTCACGACGCCCCAGCGCAGACGAGTCGTCGGTTCCGCGCTCCCAAGTGCCGAGGAGAGCTTTCTGCGCCTGCTCTGAGTTCGATGGTTCAATGGCTCGATCCGGCGTGTACGATCCTCTTGGATGCCCGGTGGTGCTTGAATTATCACGCAGAATGTCGACCGGAAACCTTGTTGCGCGTGTCTGGGACCTGGGGCTAGCTTTGCTTCGATGCATCGCTTGATCCGCTTGACCTTGAATGAGTTTCCCTCTTGGGAGACCGAGTGGAGCGAGTG
>JAUILJ010000660.1 GCA_030433055.1 Polyangia bacterium | reverse complement strand
CACCGATGACGCCGACCTGATCGCACGGGCGGTTATCATGTCGGGCGCCTACGAACATAACTGGGCCAAGCATATCGGCGCGCCCGACCCTGCGCTTGAGGCGGCATTTGCCCGCGCACAAAACAAGTTTCCGCTTTATAATCTGCGACTTAACAATCTCTCCGCGGCAATCATTCGCCCCCAGCTTCCAGAGTTGGCGCGCCGGGTAAGCCAGGGGCGCAGCAATCACGATTATGTCGCCGCGCGGCTGAACCTGTCGCCATGGCTGAACGTTCCCGAAAAGCTTTCCCCCGAACAGCGCGCGCCGGATTCGATCCAGTTCAATCTTGTCGGACTAAGCGACGACGACACCCGCGCCTATGCCGCCGCCGCCGCCGCACGCGGTGTCAAGGTGCAGGTCTTTGGGCAAAACGTCGACAACGCCCGCGCCTTCTGGAACTGGCAGTTCCTTCCCGGTGCAACGCCGGATCTTCCGAAAACCCGCAGCATGCTCATGCGGGCTTGCGATACCCGCCTGCCCGCGCGTCTTGGCCGCGCCGAGCTTGATATCATCGCCGATGCCCTTGTCGGTGCCGCTGAGGATGTGATGGGCACTGCCCGCGCCTATGGCACCTGAGCGGGACAATCCCGCCCAATCAAAAAGGCCGCCTGCATCCCCGCAGGCGGCCTTTTACATAGGTTCCCCTGAAACGGGTCGGCTTATTCGTCCTGGCCGGCCTCGATCGAAATCTTGACGTCGATTTCGTCGCTGACATAGGGCGCGAATTTATCAACGCCGAAATCCGAGCGCAGCAGGGTCGTGGTGGCGTCAAGCCCAATCCAGGGTGTCCCGCTCATAGGGTGTGCCTCAAGGGCTTGGTTCAGGGTGGTATCAAGGGTGACCGATTTCGTAACCCCGTTCATCGACAGATCACCGGTGATTTTCGCAGTATTGTCGCCCGTCACCTCGATTCCGGTCGAGGTAAAGGTGATCATATCCCCCTCTGCCGCACCGAAGAAATCTTCGGACATGAAATGCTCAAACCGCTTTTCCCAGCCGGTCATCATGCTCATCAAGGGCATCGAGACTGTGACCGAAGACCTGGACGTCGTCTACATGAACTCAATCGCCCTGCTTGGAGACAGCTACAAGACACTGGATAGCCGATATCGTCTCCACGCGGAAAGCAAGCTCAAGCCAGACGCAGTGATCCTGCACCCCATGGCGCGGCGCTCCGAGCTGGACACGTCGCTAGACCTGACCCCGCACAATCTCTACTTCGCACAAGCCGCCGGGGCGGTGTTCATTCGGCAGGCCATCCTGATCTGCCTGCTGGGCCGAGTGGCGGCGATCCCGGGCAGCATTCGGCTGCTCACCCAGTGAAGCATTCACCCAGTGGGCCGACTCGCTTGAGCCCACTGACTGCGACGCACGCGGCTCGAGCCGGCGACGCAAACCAACTCTAGCTGCCCGCTCGTCGGGCGAACTACCGCTGGATTGCCGTGAGGCACCGGCGAACGATAGGAGACCACCGATGTGTGGAATCGTTGGGTTCTGGCAACCTGGAAAGCTACCGGGCAATGCGGACGCTTTGCTCGGACGAATGATGGCTCGCCTGCATCACCGCGGCCCAGACGGCAGCGGCAGTCATATTGACCGTGATCGTGGCCTCGCCATGGGCCACACGCGGCTGACGATCATCGACCTCAGGACAGGCCAGCAGCCGCTCTTCGCTCGAAAGCAGGGCCTCGTGCTCACCTCCAACGGTGAGCTGTACGACTACAAAAAAATCCGCGCAGAATATGTCTGTGAAGGACGGCGCTTCAACACCAAGAGCGACAGCGAGACCGCCCTGTTTCACTACATGCGCCACGGCCTCGACTTCGTCGAGCAGCTCAGGGGGGAGTTCGCAGTCGCGCTCTTCGACGAGCGAGAGAAGCGCCTGGTGCTAGTGCGCGACCGCTTCGGCATCAAGCCGCTGTACTACCACTTGAAGGATGACTTCCTGGTGTACGGCTCCGAGTGCAAGGCGCTGCTCGCCCACCCTGACGTTCCGCGCAGGCTGGCCAAGAAGGCCGCCCTCAACCAGCTGATGCAGGTGATGGTGCCCGGTACGACCTCGTTCGAAGGCATCCACGCGCTCGAGCCGGGCTGCATGTTGATCGTGCAAGAGCAGGCAGGCCGCTTGGTGGGCCGGGTCCACCGCTACTGGGACATGGACTTCCCCGACGCGAAGGACCACGACCCGAATCCAGATCCCCGGCCTTATATCCGCGGGGTACAGGATCGACTCGTGGACGCGGTCAGCGCCCGGCTCGAGGCGGATGTCCCCGTCGGCTGCTACCTGAGCGGCGGGATCGACAGCTGTTCGATGCTCGGGTTGGCGACGGCGCTGCAGCAGTCACCGGTAAAGGCTTTCACGATCAGCTTCGACAACAAGGCCTATGACGAAGCCGCGATCGCCACAGAGATGGCGATGAGCACCGGTGCGGACCAGGAGATCTTGGAGCTCGGCGCCGACGAACTGTATGGCGACAGCTTCATTCGCACCGTGTGGCACGCGGAGCGGACCTTCTACAACACGCTCGGCGTCGCGAAGTGGCACATGAGCAAGCGGGTGCGGGAGTGCGGTTACAAGGTGGTCGTCACCGGTGAAGGCAGCGACGAGCTGTTCGGCGGCTACGTGTTCTTCAAGCGCGACATGTTCCGTCACGCTCCGGAGTTCGCCGCTCAAGGCGGCGCCGCGGAGTCCGCGATGGCGGAGCGCAACGCCGTCTTCAAGGGGTCCGTGCTCACGGAGACAGACGCGTCGCACCCGGCGTTCGATGAGTTGGTGGGCTTCACACCGTCGTGGCTGCAGAGCTGGCTCTTGACCCTGGCTCAGGGCCGCCCGCTGCTCGCCGATGGCGTGCTCGAGGAGCTCAAGGACTACGACCCGGTGCAGGCGATCGCAGACAAGATCGATCCTCACAAGCTCAAGGGACGGCACCCGCTGGACAAGGTGCAGTACACCTGGATCAAGACGATGCTCGAAGGCCAGATCCTCACCTGGGGCGGCGATCGCGTCGACATGGCCAACTCGATGGAATCGCGCCCAGCGTTCTTGGATCAGCACGTCGCAGAGTTCGCCCGTACGTTGCCACCAAGCCTGCGGATCAGCGAGCAAGGTGTCGAGAAGTGGGTCTTGCGCGAGGCCATGCGCGGCATCCTCCCCCAGGTGCTCTACGAGCGTGAGAAGTTCGCGTTCATGGCTCCTCCAGCGCACACCGATCGCAAGAAGCGCCAGGCGATCGACGAGATCTTGAACGAGCGCCTGACTCCCGATCACGTCAACGCGCTCGGGCTGTTCGACTCGGATCGCCTCGCTAAATTCCTTGCGGATTCACGGCAGGAGCAGGACCACGCCAAGGCTGTGCGCAACGACATCCTGCTCAATCACATCCTCGGGCTCCACCTGATCCAGCAGGAGCTGCTGGATCGCGCCCTGAGCTGATCGCGCCGAGGTGACTGGGGCGGCGCAGCGCCGCCCCTCAGCCGGTCAGAAGCGGGCTCCGATGCCAAACCCGAGGCGGAAGTCCCAGGAGCTCTGTGCGGTGACCTCGTAACCCGTGACCTGGTTCGCGGCGTTGGTCTCCAGCTTCACGCGCTTGTCCCAGTCCGCTTCCTGACTGAGGTTCTTGGCGGCTCGCAGCTCCACCGGGATCTCCACGGTGTCGCCCGCGTGAATCACCAGGCCCAGGCCCATGTTGAGCATCGTCGAGCTCTCGCTCTTACCCTTGATCAGGCCGTCCTGGAGCGCGATCTCGGCGTCCAGTTTGGCGTCGACGCTGCTCGGGTTGATGAACTGAGGTCCTAACCCCACCCAGAAGCGACCGAACCGCGTCGGGACGACCCCTTTCACGAGGAACCCAAACCAGATCCCCGAGGATTCGACGCTCTCGTCGACGTCTATGGTGCCGTTGTAGGTGACCTGGCGGCGCAGCGTGGTGTCGTCGTACCCCAGATCGACCTCGAGCCCCAGGTACTTGAAGAACCGCCCCTCGACGTACAGCGCGCCGCCATAGGCAAAGCCGCCCCCAGACCCGGCGAAGCCGAGACCTTCATATCCTCCCGGAATATTGTCTGGGGTGGTCCACAAGCTGCCGCCCAACAGCACCTTCAGGCCGACGGAGGAGGCGAAGGGGCGGTCGTCTTCCACCGCCGACGAGTCTTCAGCAGGCGCAGGCGCAGGTGGAGGCGCGTAGCCCTGCGCTCCATAGGCCTGCCCCTCAGGGGGTGGTGGCGGCGGCGCTGCGACTGGTGGCGCACCAGGAGCCGCCGGAGCGGGCCCCGGCTGCGCGAGCGCAGTGCCGCTCGCAAGCACGCCGAGCGCGCACGCCATCCCCATCAAGCCAAGTCGTGATCTCATAAGCTGCCTCCTCGCGTGGGCGAAGTCTGCCAGCCTAGCGTTGAAACGGTCAGTCCCGAAATGGGTTGGCCGGCCCCTTCTTGGGCGGATGCGGCGGTGGAGGTGGCACCCAGACCTTCCCTGCTTTGGGGACGCTGGGAACCGCGCTGGCGCTGGGGACGGCGCTGGCGCTGGGAGCGGTGCCCACCTGCTCGGCCGAGACTGAGGGCGCGAGCGTGGGGGGCTCGACCTCGTCCAGCTGCTCCGGTGCGCTGGCCGTGTCCGGGTTCGGCGCCCGCTCCGCCCCAGCGTCGGGTGCCTCCGTCGGAGCCGATCGGGCGAGCCGCCAGCCAAAGACGCCGAGTAACACAGCGACCGCCAACCCGATTGCAGCAACACTCCCCGCGCGAGAGCGCCGAGGAGCGCTCACGTTGAGCGCTGCGGTGTGCTGAGTGGACTCGTACGCGGGGCGCTCTGGTGGGGACGGGTCACTCGCGACAGGTGGCGGAGAGAGCGAGTCCGACGACGCCGCACGCTCCACCTTCAGGCCGATCGCCGCGGCGAAGCCCTGATACAGCTCGCTGGCTGACTGAAAGCGCTTTTCCGGGTCGCGCTGCAGGGCGCGCTCGAACCATTCGTCGAGCTCCGGCGTACATTCGATGAGCTCGCTGGGCTTTGGCGGAGTCGTTGTGCAAATGGAGACCAGGAGGTCCGTCAGATTGCTACCGCGGAATGGTTTCCGCCCGGTAAAGGACTGAAACATGAT
>JAUILJ010000659.1 GCA_030433055.1 Polyangia bacterium | reverse complement strand
GAAGCGCAAAGCGACCATAGGGAGTGGCGATTTACATTTTCGATTGACTCTAAACACGAGATTTGTCAAAGAACCAAAATCTTATGTGTCTAAAGTGGTTCCCATCCCATCGCCGGATAGGCCATTCAAAATCTCATTTTGTGTTTTCACCAAACAAGTTTGGTGGTTACGAGGCTGTTGTGTTATCCCTTCCCACGCCCATTCATCTCCTCCAACAACCTCACCTGCTGCTCCAGCAGCTCCGTGGTGCGATGTAACAATTCAATATCCTTCGGCGTCGTTTCCGTTGGATCTTTAGGGTCCTGCGCTTTGTTGCGAACGGAGTTCATCAGTTTGACCACCAGGAATACCGTAAAGCCAATGATGAAGAAGTCTATCCCCGCTTCGATCAGCTTGCCGTAACCAGGGGCAATTTCGTCCGTTTGTATACTGCCATTTGTAATGACGGCTTCGCGCAAAACGATCTTTTTATCGCTCCAATGGGTCCCGTTGGTGAGTAAGGATAAGGGCGGCAGGAAAACCTCCTTGACCAGCACATCCACCACCTTATTAAAGGCAGCGCCAATAATGACCCCGATCGCGATATCGATCTCGCCACGGCTCGCGATGATCACGCTCTTGGCGTCGGCCGGCGGCTTCTCCTCGCAACCGCGGTGTGGCCCGCCATCCGCTGCCGCGAGGATACTCAAGACGCGCATCGGCGGCTTGCTCCCCGCCGGCAGGCGCCAGGTGCCTCCGCCCTTGTCGTCGGAGTAGCCCTTCTCGCCCAGGCGGCTCGTGTAGGCGCTCAGCAAGGCGCTCGGTGGCTCCGTGGAGGTGAAGGCGTCCCAGGTGACGTGCCCGCCGCCGCTCTCCATCACGCGTCCGGCGCACAGGTGCTTGAGCGATTTGTGCACCGGGAAGCCGTACGAGCCCATCACCGCGTCGATGCTCGCCGTCTTGGGATCTTTGCCGCGTTCGGTCGGAGCGGGAGCGATCGGGGGCATGTCTTTGGGGCGTACGCGCCGCACAGGCGCTTCGACGATGCCGTCGGAGTCGACCTTCGCCGGTTCAGCCTCAGCGCTCGGTGCCGTGTCCGGCAACGCGGACAGGCCCGAGGCGCTCGCGGGAGCAAACCACGCAGAGGGATCCGGCTCGGCTTCAGTGGGTTGTGGCTTGTCCTTCTGGCAAGCGAGTGCACCGAGAGCGAGCAAGGTTAATGAAGCGCTGCGCAGAGTGAAGAATGGAGCGCGGAGCAGAGCGCAGGGAGCGCGGCCCGGGGCGCTTATGCGTGAAGCGCGGGAAGCGAAAGAATTCACGGTCTGGATCTTGGCCGCATTGTGCTGCCTCTGGCGACAATTTCGTTTGTGAAGCCAGGTGATTCGATCGTCGGGAAGTACGTACTGCGGCGCCGTTTGGCGCAGGGCGGGATGGGTGAAGTTTGGTCTGCGTGGCATTGCTACACGGATCGCGACTTCGCCATCAAGCTGCTGCTGCCGGAGCTCGCTGAGCACGAGGAAGCGCTGGGACGCTTCTTTCAGGAGGCCCAGGCCACCGGGCAGCTGATGCATCCCAGCATCATTCAGGTCTACGACGTGGGGCAGCTGGAAGATGGGCGACCCTTCCTCGTGATGGAGCTGCTCGAGGGGGAGAGCCTCGAAGCGCGTCTCGCACGGGAGACAGTGCTCGACAGCCTCGAGGTGTGCCTGATCTTCAGTCAGGTCGCGCAGGCGCTGAAACTGGCTCACGAGAAGGGCATCATCCATCGGGATCTCTCGACGGCGAACGTGTTCTTGGCCGCTCAGAGCTACGGTCCACCGATTCCGAAGATCTTGGACTTCGGAGTGAGCAAGAACCTTGGGCCCAACTACGACGGCAAGATCCGCACAGGCAGTGGTGCCGTGCTCGGGTCGCCGGATTACATGAGTCCAGAGCAGGCCGGGGGCGCGGCAGACGTGGACCCCCGTACCGACTTGTGGGCCATCGGCGTGCAGATGTACGAGTGCATCAGCGGCGCGTGTCCTTTCCGTGCGGCAAACTACAACGCCCTGATGATCGACATCATGACGCGAGAGCATCGCCCGCTCTCCGATGCCATGCCCAGCGTAGACGCGGATCTCGCTCAGATCGTCGACCTGTGCCTGAAGAAGGATCGCGAGGACCGCCTGCCCAGCGCGGCGGAGCTCGCGGAGCGACTCGAGCAGCTCGCCCTGAGCCTCGCTGAGCAGCAAGGGCTCGAGCGTCCAGGGCCGAGGCGTCGCGCTACCGATCGGCTGAGTGTCACCGCGATGCCGCCTCGAACGTCGTTCTTGCCGCTGCCATCGTCGCGGGCATCGAGCGTACCGATGGCCATGGCGATGGACGCCGCTCCGGCGTCAAGGCCGAGCAACACGTGGGTGCGCCTCGGCAGATCGCGAGTGTTGGTGGCCGCGGGCAGCGCGCTCGGCGGCACCTTGCTCGGCATGGCGCTCACAGCCGGCAGCGGGGAGCGGTCGGCTTCGGCCTCGACGCACACCGAATCACATGAGACACAAGTCACCGCCGCGACGGAGTCGGGGGGAGGCCCCGAGGTGACTCCCGTGGAGGGCTCTGCCGAGCAGTCTCCTGACCTGGTGGAGGCGATGACTCGCGGACTGGGCTTGGACAAGAGCATCAAATCTCACGGCGCGCCCAGTGCAGCGCCCAAGCACGCAACGCCTGCTCGTCAGCGCCACAGCGGTCCTCGGGCCAAGCCCAGGAAGAAGTTCGGCAAGCGCGGGCGAGTTGCGTTGCGGAAGAACCCATATGGAACGTAACCGCGCCGCTCGAGCAGCGTAGGGGGTAGGATGCACGAGGCTTGGAAGGCACCGAAGGCGCGTATGCGTGGAGACGTACGGCGTGCTGAGCGCCATGGTCATGCCCAGAGCGGCATGTTTTCTGGTCATGTTCTGGGGCGGGCTGCCGTCGCCGCGTCACTTGGGCTGACCGCGCTGGGGTTCGCGTCCAACGCGTTCGCCTTCGTCTCGACTCCGGTCGGGGGCCGTCCAGGAGAGCTCGATGTCAACGCTCAGCTGACCCTGGAGCGCGGCAAGCTGGAGCCCAACGAGAACCAGGCGTCCTACCGCAAGGTCAAAGGCTGGCAAGAGTACAAGCTCGGCGTTGGCTATACCTGGGGTGACCTCGGTCCGCTTGAGTTCTTTTCCACGCGGCTAGAAGCGACCTACTTCACGACGCCCGAGGAGACGAACGATCCTGACGAGTGGTTCATCCAGCCCGAGGGCAGCTCTACCGCCACGCAGATCCAGCCGGAGTGCACCGCTGGCGCTCAGTACCTAGGCAATGGCCTGTGCCGCTTCTACGAAAAGGACGACGGCACCATCCTCAGCGCAACGATCAGCGCCGCGGTGATCCATGACCCCAAGTATGCTCTGGGCTTCTTCCTCAAGTTCAGCGCTCCGATCGGCGTGGACCTCGAGAAGTTCGGTAACCCACGCATGGACTACTTCGCCTTCGGCTGGCAAGGCGGTGTGAACCTCACCAACTGGTTAGCCTACGAGAGCACGCTGTTCGTCGGACTCGGGACGCGCCCGTTCGGCAAAGAGAAGAACGGCAGCGTTGCCCTGGGGAACCTTTTCCACTTCAAGGCCAAGCGCTGGCTGCTGCCGTGGAAGGCGGGCTTCAAGTTTGGTCCCTATGTCGAGGGCGACATCAACGAGCGCTTCGACGAGCGCTACGACCGCGCTTACAGTCCCCAGGTGTTGCCTCAGCCCGGTGACACCGAAGCACGCCAGCACGAGGATCGAATTCGCTCGGCGCGCTTCGCTCTGGCGATGCTGCCGTATTTCCTCGTCACGGAGCACCTGGCCGTAGAAGCTGGCTACATCCAGAAGTTCTTTGGCTACGACGCCCCCGCCACCCAGGCGTATTTCGTCGGCCTGCGCGGGCTCGCTGACTTCGGGCGCTAGTCGTCGCGTCGTGGCTGTGAGCGTGCTCGCTCGCGAGCAGCGCGCCGCGAGCGGGCGCGGAGGGCAGGGGCGAAACGTCGCGCCGGGCCGACTGCAGCCGCACAAACACCACAAAACGTAGGGCCAAAGGCCTTCACGTCCGTGGTGGTGGCGAGCGCACCGGGATCCAGTGATAACCTCGGGCCTCCCCGATGATTGCATTCGTCCTGGCGGTCGCCTCGGCACTGACGTTTTCGTTCTTGTGCTCGATGTCCGAGGCCGTGCTGCTCAGCCTGACACACGCGCAAGTCGCGAAGTTTGGCGACAGCCGTGCTGGCCGCACCCTGCGCAAATTCAAGCAAGAGATCGACGCGCCCATTGCCGCGATCCTCGTGCTCAACACCGTGGCCCACACGATTGGCGCCGCGGTCGCCGGCGCGAGCTACGGCGAGGTGTTTGACGAGTCCACGCTGTGGATCTTCTCGCTCATCTTCACGATCGCGGTCCTGTTGCTGACCGAGATCGTACCCAAGACCCTCGGGGTGTCTCAGGCCCAGCGCTTCGCCCCCTTCGTGGCGCTGTTCGTGAACTTCCTGACCATCGTCTTCAAGCCGGTGCTCTTCATGACGCACTTTCTGTCGAGCTTGTTGCGCCGCGGAAACCCGGAGAAGCCGGTTACCTCCGTCGAAGAGATCCGCCTGCTCGCGATGCTGGGCCGCACCGAGGGGGCCGTCGGAGCCATGGTCGCAGGCATGATCGAAGGGGCGACGCTGCTCAAGGAGCTGACGGCCTACGACGTCATGGTTCCGCGCGGAGGTGTAAAGTACCTCAGCGGAAACAAGGACATCGAGGACAACCTGGAGGTCATCAGGCGCTCGAACCACAGCCGCTTTCCCTTCACCAAGTCTGGCAATCTGGATGAAGTGGAGGGCGTGGTGTTGGTCAAGGAGCTGATGTTCCAGCTCAGGGAGTCTCCAGACGACCCGTACTGGGAACGCCACCTGCAACCGCTGGTCGTCGTGCCGGAGTCGATGCTGCTCGACCAGCTGTTGCGCAAGTTCCAGGAGGAGCGTCGGCACATGGCGATCGTCGTCGATGAGTACGGCGGCACTACCGGCATCGTGACCCTGGAAGACGTGCTCGAGGAGATCGTCGGTGAGATCGAGGACGAGACGGATCGCATCGATCGCTTCGTGCAGCAGCGCCCCAATGGAAACCTCGTGTGCCGCGG
>JAUILJ010000658.1 GCA_030433055.1 Polyangia bacterium | reverse complement strand
CTTCGTCTTCGAAGTCGTCGTCCACATCGGGGGTCACCGGCTTCGCGCAGCTCTGGGGTTCCGAGTCTCCGGGGAGGCTCCGCACCTCGCCGTCGATCTCCTCCGCCAATGCCACGCTGAACGGCTTCTCCTCACTGCCGCTCATGCTCACGAGCTTGTCGGACCGATTGACCGTGACGTAGTACTCGATGTTTTCTTTGTTCAGCACCGCATCGCACGGCAGATAGGCGCCAAACCCGGTGCCGCGGGAGTCCATCGCGATTTCTTTGAACACCTTCTGACCCTGGATCCGATAGTGCACCGTGAGGATCGCGTCCGGGACCTCGCCGAGTAGCTCGGCGTAGATCGGCACCGGAGTGTTCTTCTTCTGCTCATTGACGGCGTCGTGGAGCAGGGTCTCCTTGCGCCCGCCAGCCTTCAGGAACAGCTTCTTCACGTCGTCGCTGGCGTATGCGCGCGGTAACGTGACGGCCTTGTCGAGCTTGACCGCCTTCTGGAAGTTGAACAGCGCGGCGCGCTTGTTGTTGAAGCCCGTCGCGTACAGCAACCCCAGGTCGCGGTAGAGGCGCGCCTTGACTGGATTCTCGCAGGTCCGGCACTTGTTCAGCGCCGTCTTCAGCTTTTTCAGGGCGCCCTTGAAGTCGGTCGCGAGGAAGTCCTCGTTCATCGCCTGGTCGGCGAGCTTCAGCGCGTCCTCCGCAGGCCCCGCGTGCGCCGTGCCAAGCCAGGTGAGCACCGTCAGACCGCTGAGGGCGACGATGAGTTGTCGTGAACGGGTGGTACGAACCAGGCTGCGCGGAGACACGGTAATTTCCCTATGAGAATGCGAACGAACGCTGCGGCGCGGCCGCGGCGCGCGGGATATTAGCCGTCGCCCACGCGCCGAAGCGCACAAAACAGGGCAGATCAGTCGAGGATCCCACCCTACTGAAAACTTTTGGGGCCAAGCGCGGTGCGGGGCTCCGCTGCCTCGCTAGCCTATTTGCATTCGCACGCTTTGAGTCGGCCTGCGTGTTCCTTCACCCGACTGCGCGCCTTGGAGCAGCGTTGGTCAGAATCTCCCGCGAGGCGGCAAATGCCATCTGCGGCGCGCTCGAGAGACGAGAACGCCTGGCATGCGCGCTCGCAGCGCCCGTCACCCTCGCTCAGTGCGGTCGCCGAGCTACCGAACAGCTGGACGAGCTCTAGGTCGGCCGCCTTGAAGGCCTGCTCCGCGCTGGCGAGATCTTTGAACGCTGCCCCTGACTTGCGCTTGTCTTGCTTCAGCCCGTCCTGAGGTTTGGGCTCGGCATTGCCAGTGGACTTGGGCAAGCCCGCCCCGGGGACTCCGGTAGCTTCGGGCTCCTCGGCCGCGGACGAGGGGAGCTTCTCTGCTTCGTCGCTTGGCTCGGCCTGGGCGGGCGCGGCTTGTGGCGCCTGAGGAGTCGGCGGAGGGGGTTCGTCCTTCGCACAGCCCCAGGGCAGGACGGCCAGGCAACACACGATGAGCTGGCGGCTTCGCATCGTGCGCAGCATACCCTCGATGCCACGTTGGACGCAGCACTCCGTCACAAGCGCCTGTTTCTGGGATTGACTTGACGCCGCCCGCGCCCGGCTGAAGGCAGTGGCCATGAGTGAGCCGCGCTTTCTGATCTACGGTGCCTATGGCTACACGGGTGAGCTGACCGCGCGCTTCGCCGCCGAGCGGGGCATGCGACCCATCCTGGGCGGTCGCAACCCGGCCAAGACCGAAGCCGTCGCCAAACGCTTCGGCTTCGAAGCCAGGAGCTTTGGCCTGAACGATCCTCAGTCACTGCAGCAGAGCCTGCGCGGGGTCGACGTAGTGCTCCACTGCGCAGGGCCCTTCGAGGTGACGTCCAAGCCGATGGTCGACGCCTGCCTGGCCGTCAAGGCGCACTACCTCGACATCACCGGCGAGATCCAAGTGTTCGAGGAGGCGCTCCGCAGGGACACGGAAGCTCGCGAAGCCGGGGTGTGCGTCATGCCCGGAACCGGTTTCGATGTCGTGCCCTCGGACTGCCTCGCACTGCATCTCAAGCAACGTCTGCCAGAGGCGACGTTTCTGCGCCTCGCGTTCATGGGGCTGACCAAGACCTCCCACGGTACGGCCACCACGATGGTGCGCAATCTCGGGAAAAGTGGCTTGATCCGCCGTGGAGGGGAAATCGTGGAGAGCCCGCTCGGCAGCCTGACCCGGAGCGTGGATTTCGGTGAGCCGGGCGAGCAACACTGTATGGCAATTCCGTGGGGAGACGTATCGACGGCCTACTTCAGCACCCAGATCCCGAACATCGAGGTCTACACGCGGGTCCCCAAGGCGGCCGCCCTGGGAGCTCGCCTCGTGGACCGGATACCGAGCGTCATGGGCTCGAAGTTCGTAAAGAGCCGGCTCCAGCGTCGAGTCGACCAGGGCCCTGCCGGGCCCACGGACGCTGAGCGCGCGCGCGGCGCGAGCTTTCTCTGGGGTGAAGTCGAAGATGCTGCTGGGCGCCGCGTTCAGAGTCGCTTGAAGACACCGGAGGGCTACTCCCTCACGGCGGACGCTTCCCTGCATATCGTCGAGGCCGCGCTGGCGGGCAAGCTCCCGAGTGGCTTTCAGACCCCAGCGAGCGCGCTGGGCGCCGACTTCGTGCTCGGGCTGCGAGACGTTCGCCGCGACGATCTGCTCTAGCCGGCTCGTCCAACGCCGTTCCCGGGCCGCCTGGGCCTGACGAACGCTTTGAGCATGGCTCGCTGATGATTATTCCGTGGGGAATCAAGCCCGGGCAGCGGCCGAAGCCAACGTTCCCGTTGCGCGCACCACCGCGTGGCTCAAGCCGTGGCGCCGGAGGGCGAGCGCGAGGGCGCGCGCTTCGTGGGCGGATCCTGGGCCATAGACCACCTCGACGATCGCCTCGGGTCGCACCGCTAGTTCCATCGACGCCCTGAGCTTGCCGGAGCCGTCCACCTGGAGTCGTAGTTGCGGCAGGTGGTGAGCGCGATTGGCGAGGGCAAGCAGGCAGTGTTCGTCCGGCGTTCCGGCGCCCGGGCCAACCACGACCGCCTGCGCGGCGACGAATGCGAGGACCGCCGTGCGCACGCGCGCCTCAGCTGGCACCGCTGTCCAGGTCAGCTGATCCGCCAGGCCCTCCAGCGCGGAAACGAGTGAGCGCCTCCCACATCGAGTCAACACCATGCCCACTCGCGGGATCCTCTCCGCGATCAGTAGATCTGGGGAGAGCCCTACAGCAAACCCGTTGCCATCTGGGTCACGGGCCCAGAGCGCCGAGACATCGTCGCGGGAGCTGAAGGTCGCCGTGAACAGAAACGTATCCGCGCGCAAGCGTCGGTACTTGCGGGTCGTCAAGAAGCAGCGCGCCAGGTCGGTCATGGCAGCTACCGGATGCTCCAGCAGCTGACCCGCGAGCAGATCGAGCTGCTCCCAGTCAATCGGGTGGGGCGGGGCGCCGCTGCGCGCTGGTGGTAGCGAGAGGTCGAGGGACCCAGTAAGCAATCTGAGCAGATCACCCGCGGGTGAATATCGGTAGAGGATCATGAGCGTCGACTCCGTGAGAGCTCGGGGGGAGAGCGACCGAGGAGGGGGTCTCGCTAGAATACGTCGACGACGCGCATTGGCCATACCGAAAACTCAGGACTCGCAACGGAGTTTGAGAGCACTGCTGTGGTTTCCATGCGGGTTCGCGCTATTCGCTTTGCCTAGATACGAGACTGATCCGTGTTCGTTTGCGTGAGGATACGGCTATCCAGTGAGATGTGGCTTGCAGGCTGCCGATTCGTACCTCTTGGCGCTGCTGCGCGGCTTTGCCAAATGGCCGCTTAGGAGCTCATTCTTGGACGCCGCAGGGTATTTCAACCGCACTCGAAGGCTGCGCTCCAGCAACAACCACGACCTGCTAGCCCCAAGGGCCTGCGACGAGCGAGCCTCGCAACGACGAAAGTTTTTCGCCGGGTCCCAAGTGCCCCACCTTCGGAAAGATGCCGTGCGGAAATGAAAAGCGAGCGTTCCGTGGTTGATCAGCCATCGCGTCGCTGGCTTGGAGCAACCGTCACTCGGGCGCTCCGTCCACGCTACGTACGCGTATGCGCGGAGCGCTCTCCGGCTCCGGCACAGCAAGCGTCGTCTTCAGTTGCCCGGCGACTGCGCGCTCGCGGACGACGCCGGTGCCGCCCCGCCTATGAGCTTCCGGATCAGATGGCAAGCCCAGTCGGAGCCTTTTCCGCAGGCCTCCTGCATCATCTGGTGACCCTTCTCGGTGTCCTTCTCCACACCGCGCCCCGCGTACATCAGTCCGCCGTAGCCGCCACAGCCGCCGGGGTGCCCGGCGTCACAGGCCAGCTTGTAGAGCTGCGCTGCCCAGTTGGTGTGCTCGGGAGTGAGCACGCCTCGGTCATAGATCAGCCCGAGGTTGAAGCAGCCACTCGCGAAGGCCCCGGAGCACGCCATGCCGTAGTGGCGTATCGCCTCAGTCGCGTTCGCCTGAATGCCCTCGCCCTTTTCTTCCATGGCTCCGACATTGAAGCAGGCGGCGGCGTTGCCGTACTCGCACGCTTTCTTGAAGGCCTCGAACGCCAGGCCCGCGTTGCGGGAGACTCCGGTGCCCAGCTGGTTGGCCGCGCCGATGCGCAAGCACCCTTCGGCGTTCTTGCCGTCACACGCGCGCTGGTAGAGGGAGAGCCCCTGCGGAACGTCCCGGGGCGTTCCGTCTCCCACGACGAGGGCGGCGCCGGCGAGCACGCAAGCGTCCAGCGCGCCGAGCTTGCAGGCGTGTATCCGCAGGGCAAAGGCGTAGTCATGGTCTACCTCGCCCGCTTCCCCGGTAGAGTAGAGCACGGCGAGCTGTGCGCAGGCAGCTGCCTCTGGGCTAGGCGCGCTGGGGACGCCGGGCGCAGGCTGCACCGATGGCGCAGGTTCGGTCTTGCTCAACTCCAGGCTCGGCGGGCTGGGCTTTGCCAGCTTGGCTTTGCTTTTCGGCAAGCCACAAGCGGCCTCCAGCGCCTTCGCTTCGCTCGCGCTCGGAGGCTTCGGCGCGGGCTGGGCGCTGGGCATCTCAGGCAGCACTAGCTTCGCCTGAGCGGCGCTGGCGCTTGGAGCAGCGCTGGCGGGGCCTCGGGCGCCAGCCTTCGACGTGTTGTCGTCG